>NZ_JAACGC010000081.1:0-16012 GCF_029237385.1 Aeromonas sp. 1HA1 | reverse complement strand
TGCCGCAGGCCTCCATGCCAATCAGACAGGCGGGTCGGTTGCTGAAGAACGGCACCACCTGCTCGCGTTTGAGTTTCTTGTTGAGGATCCGCTTGCCGTGCACATCGACGCAATGGACTTGGATGCAAGATTTTGCCAGATCGATACCAATCGTTGTAATGTTCATCACGGTCGCCTCTCTCAATCAGTGGAAAGTTTCATTCGCCACTTTGACACGTTAGATGCCGTTTTGGGGAGGGGCGACCATTCCATTAGTTTGTCTTCTTTCGCCAGCTCTCAGCCGCCATTCTGCTGATGCCCTGGCTGCTCTGGTCATGGCGTCGCAATCCGCCGGTAGCCATCAAGTGGCACCTGCTGCGGGCCCACATCTGGGCGGTCGGCGTCTGCCTGATGGTGGTCGCCCTCACCCGCTTGCCGCTCGCCACCGCCAACGCCCTCTTCTATGCGGCCCCCCTGATGATGGTGCCGCTGGCGGTATGGATGGCGGGGGAAGCGATCTCACGCCAGAAGGTGCTGACCGCGCTCATCGGTTTTATCGGGGTCTTGATCGTACTTCGACCAACCGAGGTGAACTGGGCCGCGCTGGCCGCGCTCGGGGTCGCGCTCTCCATGGCACTCAACAACTTGCTGATCAAGCGGATCCCGCTCAAGCAGCCCATCGCCCAGACCCTGTTCTTCACCAACGTGCTGAGCATGCCCTTCATACTGGCGCTGGCACTGTGGGAAGGGGGCGACTGGCAGTGGCAGATGTGGTGGCCCGCCTTCGGCTCATCGGCGCTGATCATGGTCTATGCCGGCTTGTGCGTGGTGGCCTATCGCAAGGCAGAGGCAAGCAAGATCGCCTCGGCGGAATACACTGGCCTCTTGATGGCGGTCGCCATCGGGGTCTGGATGTTTGACGAGCAACCGGGTCTGCCGCTGCTGCTGGGGTGCCTGTGCATCATCATCCCGCTGGTTGCCATGGCGCGCAACAAACCAAAACCGCTGACGGAACCTGCGGTCTGACACAGAGGCCAATACTAGGGTCGCACCAGCAAGGGGGCGACCCTTTGTTGCAGATGAGGGATCACCTCCTGCTCGAACCAGAGGTTCTTCTTGAGCCAGAAGGTATTGCGGGGAGACGGGTGCGGCAACGGCAGCCAGCCGGGGCCATAGTCAGCCCAGCTGCGCACCGTCTCGGTGAGCGACCCCTTGGCTGCCCCCCGCAGGTAGTAGGCTTGCGCATACTGGCCGATGAGCAGGGTCAGCTCAATATTGGGCAGCAGCATCAACACCTTGTCGTGCCAGGTGGGCGCGCACTCGGGTCTGGGTGGCAGATCGCCGGATTTTCCCCTGCCGGGGTAGCAGAGCCCCATCGGCATGATGGCGATGCGGGACTCGTCGTAGAAAGTGACCTTATCCACGCCGAGCCAGTGACGCAGCCTATCGCCAGAGGGGTCATCCCAGGGGATGCCGCTGGCATGAACGCGGGTACCTGGCGCCTGGCCGATGATCAGCAAGCGGGCGCTCTCGGCGCCACGGATCACCGGGCGTGGCCCCAGTGGCAAATGAGCCTCGCATAACCGGCAGGCCCGGATCTGTTCAAACAACGTATCGAGTCGGTTCATGCCCCGATAGTAACAGGATTTCCCCCTCTATCCTGCTTGTGAAAGTCTCAGAGGATACTTATCATGCGACCACAAATGTTTAATTTAATAAACGGAGAGAGATGAAGAACTGGATGGGCACCGGCAGCGCGGCCCTCTCATTCGTGCTGTGGGGCATGCTGCCCCTCTATTACCAGTTCATGCCAGAGGTCAACATGTGGGAGTTGCTCTCCCACCGGGTCCTCTGGTCGGCGGTACTGCTGGGAACCCTCTTTTCCCTGCTCGGCTACCGGGTGCCCTGGGCACGCCTGCGCAGTGAACCCCGTCAGCTTTGCCTCATACTGCTGGCGGGCCCGGTCATGTCCATCAGCTGGTGCATGTTTACCTGGTGCCTGACCACGGGTCAGGTGCTGGCCACCAGCCTCGCCTTCTTCATGACTCCGCTGTTCAATATCGTGTTCGCAGTCCTCTTCCTCAAGGAGCGGCTCACCCCGCAAAAACATCTGGCGGTCGCCCTGGCACTGGCGGGGCTGGCCTACATGCTGTTCTCCTACGGCCAGCTGCCCTGGTTCTCCCTCATCATGGGTGCCAACTTCGCTTTTTATGGCCTGCTCAAGAAGAAGGTGCACTACGATGCTGGCGTCAGCCTCTACCTCGAAGCCCTGGTCCAGCTGCCGGTTGCTCTGCTGATCATCGGCTGGCTTGCCCTGAACGGCATGAGCCAGTTTATGTCCGGTGACTGGGCCGAACGGCTGCTGCTGATGGGCAGCGCCCCCGCCACCCTGCTGCCGGTGGGCCTGTTCTGCTACGCCGTGGCGCGCACCCGCATGAGCACTGTGGGGCTGCTGCAATATATCGAGCCCAGCCTCGCCTTCCTGCTCGCCATCTTCTGGTTTGGCGAGACGGCGGATCCGGTGAAATCGGTGGGATTTGCCTTCGTCTGGGCGGGTCTGCTGGTGAGCCTGCTACCACTGCACCGGCTCAGGCGCGGTGCCGGCAACCCAGCTCAGGGTCTGCCACGATAGGATTCCAGGATGGCGTGCCACGCGGGATCCATGTCCATCTGCCCGGCGATGTCGTTCAGCCGGGCATGGAGATCGGCACGGGATTTGGGAACCAGAATATGGCGGGTATAGCTGGATTGGGGAAAGGGCGAGATGAACAACTTGCCCTCATAAGCGTCATTGATGAAGAAAGACAGTGCCGAGCCCGGCACCAGGGTCACATCAATGCGGCCCCGTATCAGCAGGCTGAAATTGGTTTTGACCTTCTTGGCATCGTGGCGCACCAGCTCGCCCCGGGCCACAGCATCATCGATGCCTTGATAGCGATAGCCCTCTATGCCACCGAAGATCAGCCCCTTGAGTGAATCCGGGCCGCGATAGGTGACGGGTCTGGCCGCGCTGGAGATGAGCTCGTTGGTGTCGCGCATGACAGGGAAGGTCCACAGATAACGTTCGTGCTGGGGATCCCCCACCCAGACAGGATTGACCCAGGCCTCCAGACCGTCGAAGCCAGGATCCGACATCTCCAGCGCCAATCTGGCCCGATTCACCAGCCAGAGTTCAAGCCTGGGTTCTCCGCCGAGCCTTTCATTGAGATACTTGACCAGATCCCGGCTCAGCCCCGTCTTCTCCCCTGTCATGAAAGGGGGATGCTGATGGTAATCATAGAGACGGATCGTCTCACCCAGAGCCGGGACCGACAACAGGCACCACAACCACAACCAGACTCGCATCGCACCTCCTTGGACTGCTCTTGAGTTTGGCACAGACAGATCGAATGAGAAACGCAGCGATGGACACAAAACCGACCAGCTCACCCCCACCCGGCCAATGGTCCCTCTATCTGGTGCGCACCGCAGCCGGCCTGCTCTATACGGGTATCAGCACGGATCCGATCAGGCGGTTGCGCCAGCACCAGAGCGGCAAGGGATCCCGCGCCCTGCGCGGCAAGGGGCCACTCACGCTGGTCTGGCAGCAGAGTGTGGGCGACAAGGGGGCGGCACTGCGACTCGAATACCGCCTCAAACAGCAGAGCAAGGCCTTCAAGGAGCGCCTGGTACGAGAACCGGATGGCTGGGCCGACTGGAGTCAGCCTTGGCTGGCAGCGATTGACCCGGCAATGAAGAGGCCACAAAAAAGGCCACTGCGAGCAGTGGCCAAGGAAGGATCCGATAGCAGGGAGGCTTAACGGTAGGTATTGGGTTGCTTGCGCCGGTTGCTGATGAGCCAGCACACCACCAGCAGCACCAGCAACCAGGGCGCCAGCTTGATGATCAGAGCGAACATGCCGGCCAGCGCGCCAAACAGCACGAAGAGACCGCTCACCAGCAGCATGGCTAGCACGGTAAACCCGGCCAGCGCCATGGCCACCAACACCAGCATCAAGACAATAAATTCCAGCATGTTCTGCTCCTCGCAGGCTTCTCTTACCGGCTGAATGACCCCAGGGGTCAATCCAGCCAGCGCTTCAATTCACGATGGGGTGGCATGATCAGCACCGCCAGCAGATAGGCGGCCAGGGTCAGTGGCGGCATCAGGATCAGGGCAATCAGCGCCACTATCCGTACCGTCACCCTCGAGAGCCCCAGCCGGTTGGCAATACCGGCGCAAACCCCGGTCAACTTGCGATGAGCAAGGTCCTTCGGCCAGGGCGTCATGCTTATGCCCCCACCTTCTGACCCTTCAGCCGGGCCAGTTCGCGCTCAATCTCGTCGTTCAGTTCCAGCTCGCGGAACTGGGCCTCCAACGAAGGATTCTGCCCCAGGGTCGCCGCCTCCAGCTGAGCTTCCAGCTGATCGACCCGGCCCTGAAAACCGTCGAAACGGGCCATCAGCTCATGCATGCGCTGGTTATCGACCTGGGCACGGGCCCGGATCCGGCTATGGGCGGTCTGTTCGCGCAGGGTCAACATCTTCTGCTTCTCGCGGGCTTCGGTCAGCTTGGCGGCCAGTCGCTCGCTGTCGGCGGTGAGCTGGGCAAGCACCTCGGCCACCCGGACCTTGTCCTGTTCCAGCTGGTCACATTTTTTAGCCTCGGCCAGTTTTTCAGTGAGGGCGGCACGGGCCAGATCCTCACGTCCCTTCTGGATGGCGAGCTCGGCCTTGGCCGACCACTCCAGAACCTGGTGTTGCAGCGCCTGCTGGTGGCGCTCCAGCTGCTTCTGCTCGGCGATGACGCGGGCGGCCTGGGTTCTCATCTCGACCTGCACCTGCTCCATCTCTTCGATCATCAGTCGCAGCATCTTCTCCGGCTCTTCGCTCTTGTCGAGCAAGCTGTGCAGGTTGGCATTGATCACGTCGGTCAGGCGGCTAAATACGCTCATGGTCTGGCTCCTTGTTCATGGGGATGGCTATCTCTTCCCATAGCATTACAAGAGCCGTGCCAAGAAAATTTATTGTTGCTTTACAACTAGATGGGGATTTATCGGCAAGATGCAAGCAGGGTTTTCTGGTGAAATTTGCCAACAAGGTGGTGATTTTAACCAACAAAAAAGGGAGCCAGCGGCTCCCTCTATGTCGTCTTCCGTTCAGAGTCAGGCGGCTTGATGGCGACCCAGCTTGCTGTCCAGTTCGACCAGCTTGGCTTCCATCTGTGCACGGCAGTTGTCAGACAACTCGCGAATACCGGCTGCGCCATGCTCCTTGCTGCACACGGGCGGCAACATTTCCAGCAGCACTTCACCATTGTCCCAGCGGTTCAGGTCGATCTGGCCAAAGTAGCTGGAGCAAACGATGGGCACCACGGGCACCTCGGCCTGCACGGCGGTGTGGAAGGCGCCAGCCTTGAACGGCAGCAGGCCACGCCCCTTGGAGCGAGTACCTTCCGGGAACATCCAGATGGAGGTGCCATGATTCTTGATGCGATCCACCACCTGGCCTATGGTGCCGATGGCACGGGAGCGGTTGGAGCGATCGATCAGCACGTTGCCTGAGAGCCAGAAGAGCTGGCCGAAGAAGGGCAGCCACAGCAGACTCTTCTTGCCGACCGCCACCACGCCGGGCATGACAGCACCTGTCACGGTGAAGATGTCGAAATTGCTCTGGTGATTGCAGACATAAACCGCCGGACCGAGCGACTTTACCTCGTCCGGTATGGTTACCTTGACCTTGAGCCCGAGCAGCGGGCAGATCGCATGGTACATGCGGGCGAAAACAAAGACGTTGTTGGGATGACGCGGACGCACCAGACAGAGCAACAGACCAAACACGAACCAGAAAACGAGCAGCAGGGTAAGCAGCAGCACACGGGCAAGTTTGAGCATCGAACACCTCGGATTTTAACTTGGCGCAGTATACTGGTCCCCCTTTTAGCGAACAAGCGTTCGCCAAACAGAACCGCCCACCACGATGTGCACAGATGGTCGCATCGAATTCTGCTGACTTGCTCCGGTCATGGTTGATCGATAGGATAGGCACCATTCAACAGGGTAGGGCTAGCATGATTTTGCGACAACGCGTGGCGACAAGACTCCTGCTGCTGGTCTGCATTCTGGTGCTCAACTGTGCGGCCCAGCCGCTGGCCCGGCTGGCTCAACTCGATCAAGCCCTCAGTTGCCAGGTTCAACTCCTCCCCTCTTCCGGTGTCGATGCCGACGATGCGCAGCCAGCGACGCCTCAGCCGAGCAGTTGCCAGCTCAATGGCAAGTGGCTCAGTGCCGCCAGCCTGCTCTGTGTCGAACAGATCTTCTTTGCCATCGCCTTCGTGATTGCCCTGCTGGCGCCGTTGTCGCGGCGCTCGCCTGCCTTGCCCCCCCCTCGCAACATATCTCCGCCTGAACGGCGACTACATCTTACTTTCTGCGTCTGGCGAGAATGAGTTAGCGGCGGTTATCTACCCCTGACTTTCATTTTCAAGAGACAACAATATGACAAAAATCATCAAGACTGCCCTGTTGATGGGCGGCCTGCTGTGGCAATCCATGGGATTGGCCAGCGATACCGGCTGGCTTGTCAGCCCCCAGAATGATCACGCCAGGGTGCGGCTGCAAGCCGACACCCGCGATCCCGCCCAAACTCGCGTGCTGCTGAGCCTGGAGCTCGAATCCGGTTGGAAGACCTATTGGCAGAACCCGGGAGAAGGCGGCATCGCCCCTGAAATATTCTGGGATGACCCTCAACCCGCGCAGCAGTGGTACTGGCCCGTGCCGGAGCGATTTGACGTCAGCGGCATCTCGGCCCAGGGCTATCGGCAAGCCGTCAGCCTCCCCATCAGCCTGACCCACAGCCGCCGCGAGGCGCTGACGGGCACACTGCGCCTTTCGACCTGCAGCAACGTCTGCATCCTGACCGACTACCCCTTTACCCTCGCAGTCGATGGCACTACGCCAGAAGGGTTCGACTTTGCCTACGCCCAGGCGATGAGCAAGCTGCCACAAGCCATGCCGGGCAGCGTCACCCTCAAGGCTGGTTATCAGCAAAACCAGCTGCAATTGACCGCCGACAACCCGCAAGGCTGGCAGGATCCGAAGATTTTCCTCCAGCGGCTGGAGGGCGCCGAATTTGGCAAACCCGAGCTGGAGGTGCAAGGCAACACCCTGATTGCCCGCATTCCGGTCAGCGATGGCTGGCAGGGCGATGCGCCCGACATTCGCGCCCAGCAACTCGGGTTTGTACTGGCCAACGGTGAACAAGCCTGGCAGAGCGAGCTCAGCATAGGTGACCCGCTGACCCTGCCGAGTCAGGGCCACTCGCTGTTCTGGCTGCTGGGCGCCGCCCTGTTGGGTGGCCTTATCCTCAATCTGATGCCCTGCGTGCTGCCGGTGCTGGCACTCAAGCTGGGGTCGGTATTACAGCTAACAACCCGTGAGCGCCGCCCGGTTCGTCTGCAATTTCTGGCGGCCAGTGCTGGCATCCTGGTCTCTTTCTGGGCGCTGGCACTGATGAGCACACTGCTGCGCGCCACCCAGGGAGCGGTCGGTTGGGGTATCCAGTTCCAGAGCGTCTGGTTTATCGGCTTCATGGTGGTGGTCACCCTGCTGTTTTGTGCCAACTTGCTGGGGCTGTTCGAGTTAAGGCTGCCGAGCAACCTCACTACCCGCCTCGCCACCACGGGTGGCAACAGCCTGGGCGGTCACTTCCTGCAAGGGTGCTTTGCTACCCTGCTGGCCACCCCCTGCTCGGCGCCCTTCCTCGGCACTGCGGTCGCCTTTGCGCTCGGGGCACCGCTCGGTCAGCTCTGGCTCATCTTCACCGCGCTTGGCCTTGGCATGAGCCTGCCCTGGCTGCTGATCGCCGCCTTCCCCCGTCTTGCACTCTGGCTGCCGAAACCGGGCCGCTGGATGGGGCGCCTGCGTATGCTGCTCGGTCTGATGATGCTGGGCTCCAGCCTCTGGCTGCTCAGTCTGCTCGGCAACCATGTCGGCCACTTCTGGATGCTGATCCTGATGGCGCTGATGCTGGCCACCCTGCTGCTGGCCGTCCTGTGGCGCCATGGCATGCGGGGTGTGACCCTGGGACTGGCCCTCACCTGTCTACTGGGTGGAGCCCTGCTGCTGGGCGGCGCCTTTACGATGGAAGGAAAACCCCGGCAAGATACCGTCAACTGGCAGCCACTGTCGGAGCAAGCCATCCAGGACGCGCTGGCGCAGAACAAACGGGTCTTTGTCGATGTCACCGCCGACTGGTGCATTACCTGTAAAGCCAACAAATTCAACGTGCTTCTGCGAGATGATGTGCAAAAAGCCCTGAGCGCCCCCGATGTGGTGGCCCTGCGTGGAGACTGGAGCCGTCCCTCTGCCAGCATCGCTGACTTCTTGCGCCAGCGTGGCAGCGTGGCCATTCCCTTCAACCAGATCTACGGGCCCGGCCTGCAGGGTGGCGAGACCCTCTCCCCTCTGCTGGACCGACCGACTCTGCTTGCCACCCTGGCGCAAGCAGGCATTGCCACTTCTCAAGGAGACACGAAATGAAACCGACCCTGTATACCCTGACCCTGCTGGCCTCCCTCTCTGCCGCCCTGCTGGCTCCGGCCCTGCACGCGGCCCCCTTCACCCCGGAACAGGAGGCACGTATCAAGGAGCTGATCCGCGAGACTCTGGTGGCCAACCCCAAGATCCTCGACGAGGCAGCCGAATCCTGGGAGAAGCAGAATGCAGCGGCCCAACAGGCGCAGCTCGGCAACTTCATCAAGGGCAATCAGGATGTGCTGTTCAACAGTGCGACCAGCCCGCGCCTCGGTGCCAAGAACCCCAAGCTGACGCTGGTGCTGTTCACCGACTACAACTGCCCCTACTGCAAACAGTTCGATCCTCATCTGACCCAGCTGCTCAAGGCCCATCCGGACGATCTGGGGCTGGTGATCAAGCTGCTGCCGTTCAAGGGGCAGACCTCTGCCAAGGCGGCCCAGTACAGCCTGACGCTGTGGCAGCAAGATCCTGCCCGCTTCCTCACCCTGCACGACAAGCTGATGAGCAAGCAGGGAATGCTGACCGAGGCGGATATCAACAAGGCGCTGGCGGCCACCGGCAATACCGCGCTCAAGCCCGACGCCAAGGCCACCGAGGAGCTGCGCAACAGCCTTCGCATCGGCACGCTTCTGGGGGTGCAGGGCACACCGGCGACCCTTGTCGGCAACCAGCTGGTGTCGGGCGCCATCCCCTATGAGGAGCTGGAGCAAATCGTGCAAGCCGAACTGGCCAAACAGGGGTAAACCATGACAGAGACAATCGCCCCCCAACCCCGCTGGCGACGCTGGGGTAAAGAGGCACTCTGGCTGCTGCTGATGGCGCTGGTCATCTCGACGGCACTGGACTTCTGGCGCAGCCCGGCACTACCAGAAGACGGCCCGCTGCCCACCCTCATTCTGCAAGATGGCACCACCGCCGACCTGCAGGCCATGAGCCGGGACAAGCCGCTGCTGGTCTACTACTGGGCCAGCTGGTGCGGCGTCTGCCGCTTCACCACCCCAACTGTGGAGCAGCTCTGGCAAGAGGGTGAGAACGTGCTGACGGTCGCGCTGCGCTCTGGCAACTCTATCCAGTTGCAGCAAGGGATGACCAGGAAGGGGCTGACCTTTCCGACCTATAACGATGAACAGGGCAACCTCGCCGCCCGCTGGCAAGTGAGCGTCACTCCCAGCTTCCTCATCGTCAAGGACGGCAAGGTGGTCAGCACGACGACAGGCTGGAGTTCGGGGCTGGGTCTCAAAATGCGCCTGGCATGGGCCCGCTTTAGCTGAATCGACCCGACTGGCGACAACGCTGGCGCCCTGTCCCTTGGGAAAAGGGCGCCAAACATTATCGAGATAGCCGTGACTTTTGCCCAAGCGAGCGGGGCAACGCCCGCCGCCGCATCAGCGCTCAGGTTCACATGCTTATAAAGGAACAGGAGTGGTAATGAAATCCCTCATCACATGTTTGCTGTCGACCCGAAGTGGTCGCTATTTCTGGCCGCTGGCACTGATCCGGATCTCCTTTGGTCTGTTTTTCTTTGCATCTGGCCTGAATAAATTGATTCAACCCGCTAACCAAGAGGCCATGTTGCATACCATGATCGCAGCAGGTCTCCCCTACCCGGCCTTGATGGCAATCTTTGTTGCGACCTGTGAAACCCTGTTTGGCGTGCTGCTGACTCTCGGTCTGTTAACCCGGTTGTCTGCGCTGGCACTGCTGGTCATCAACACGGTTGCCCTGGTGACCATAGGTCTGCACCAGATCCCCGCCAACGTGACCGGGCTCGAATGGTATAGCTGGCTGCTCTATCTGCCCGAGTCTGTCTATATATTGCTGTGCATCTTGCTGGTGGTGCAGGGTTGTGGCCCCTGGGGGATCGACCGCCCGCTGGGTCGCAAGCTGGCAGCGCCGGGGCATTGACCGCGACTGACGGAGTCACCCAGTTCACATGACCCAACGCCCGGCCTGCCGGGCGTTTTTTAACCTTGATCACACATCTCACTCCCCCTTCTTGCCAAAATGGCAGCGATCGGAACTTAACTCGCCTTAGCAACTTGCTTGCCATATCGCCTCCTATTCATGGCGGAGTTGGCCTGTTTCCGTTAAAATGACGGGTTTTTGCCGTGCCTGGTTTCTTACGCTCCACCATCAGGCACCCGCAGTGTGAATCCGATGATGCCAGTGATGCAGGATCTGCCATGAACAACTACTTTCGGGTGCTGGGCGTCAAGTCCAACGCCAACGAAAACGACATCAAGAAAGCCTATCGCCGGCTGTCGAACCAGTACCACCCAGACAAGCTGTTAGGGGCGAGCGAAGAAGAGCGAGAGCTGGCAGCCATCAAGCTGCACCAGGTAAAGCAGGCCTATGAAGTGCTGTCAGACCCGAAACAGCGGGCCGCCTTTATCAAGGATTTCAACAACGTTATCGTGACCGATCCCGCTGCTGCCATGCAGGAGATGTGGGATCAGTTCTACCCCTGATGCCGACGCAAGAAAGAAGAGCCACTATGCAAAAAAAATGGGATCAGGCGCGCATCAAAGCGCTGATGAGTGATGCCAGCGAAAACATCGAATCCTACCGGGATCAGGATCAGCCCAAGGCACTGGAGCAGTTCACCAGCCAGATGAAGACCCTGCTGCTGGCCGACATGAGCATGCTGGAGTTCATGCCGGAATACCTGCCGCTCGCCCTCTATGGCCGGGTGCAGTTTCCGGCCAAGGCCAAGCCCGAGTGGAACAAATGGCTCACCAGCGGCGTACAACCCTCATGGGACGAGTTCAAGGTGTCGGTGGCGTTCAATAATGCCGACCTGCCGCTGGTGAAAGCGGTGCGGGCCCAGAGCGAAGATCAGCTGATCGAAGCCTGCGCCGTGCTGTTCCAGCTCTGCCATCCAAAAGAGAGCCCGCAGCCGCGCGGTGGCCGCCGTGCCGATGACGACTACGAGCTTAGCGACGACGATGACGACGGGGAAAACGCTGACGCCGACTATAACGGTGATGGTGACGACGACGGCGATCAAGACATGTACGACGAAGTACGTTTCTAACTTGAGGCACAGCATGCACAGTCTGATAGAAATTACCGCCATCGAGATCAAAGAGCTGGCCGTGATCGAGCCGAAGCAGGCCAGCGAAAAATTTGAGCTGATCGCCAAAACCATGTCCGACGATCAATTGGCCGAAGTCATTGAACAGATTGATATCGTCACCCTGACCCAGATCAACGGCCAGCACGACATGTCATTCCCGTCGATCATCTCCGAGCTGATGACCCCGGAGCGGATCCGCGACATCGTCTGCCAGCAGCCCCTCTACTGGGAAGAGGCGATCAAGAACAACGCCGAAGAGCTGCAGCAGCACACCTTCGACTTCCTCAACTACCTGATCCGCACCCAGGAGAGCGACGCCAAGCAGGCAGAGATCCTGGAGTGCATCGCCGAGGATCCGGCCGGTCTCTTCTACCTCGCCATCCCCTTTATCGAGTTCTATCGCGGTGAGCGCTTCGACGATGAAGAGGGCTTCCACGACACGCTGCACGCCGAAGAGGAAGATCTGGAAGAGGCGCTCTCCTACAGCGACCGCCAGCAGAGCGAAAATGCCCACGACTACCCGCTGGATGACCCGCGCAGCCTGTTGATGCTGATCCGCGAGCTGACCCCCGAGGTGGAAAAATCCATCAAGGCACTGCTGCGCAATGAGCACTCCAGCTGGGAAGGGATCATCAGCAAGTTCGCCAGCGAGCTGGTGATGCAGGCCAAAGAGAAGAACGAGGCCTCCGACGAGTACGCCGAAGTCGACGACATGTTCAGCTTCCTGGATTGAGGAACCCCGTCATGCAACTAGTGATACGCGACGTCAATCAGGGCCCCTTTCTCTCTCAGGTGCTGCGCTTTGGCCGCGAGAGCGAACACTTGAGCGATCAGCAGCTGGGCCAGATCAAGGGCAAGGCGATGTTGATGAGCCTCAAATTCGCCGACAAGTACTACAACAAGTACAAGATGCATCTGCTGGAACAGGCCGCCCACGACGTCATCGGCGTGGTGAGCCTGGGCCTGCTGGAGCTGTCGCAACGGGACCTTGCCCGGGCACTGGCCCTGCTGCAGGCGCCGGAGGGGCCCATCAAGCCGTTCCAGAAGGGTTGGTCCATGCTGATCTCGGTCAGCGCCAAGCAGCCCGGTAGCAACAGCCTCTATGGCGACGTGGACGCGCGGCTCTTGGACAAGATCTCCAGCCCGCCGGATGTGGAGGAGTGGCAAGGTTGGCAGGAGTACGAGAAGGCGCTGGCCGAACATAACAAGGCCCGCCTGATGAGCCTGATCGATCAGCACTTCTTCGCCTGCGAGAACGACCACCCCACCATGGAGGACAAGCTGGCCGAGGCCCTGCTCTATCGCATCCTCTGTGGCAATGGCAGCGGCGCCGCCAAATTGAAGGTGAAGCAGGATCTCAAACGCAAACTGGCGCGGGAGATTGAGCTCAATGAAGAGTGGTACGACACCGACTATCTGGCCGCCCAGCTGGAGCGGCTGCTGGCAGAGCTGCCGGGCGAGCTGATCGCCGGTCTGCGTCAGGAGCTCAGCAAGGGGTTTATCCCCAACCTGCTGCATACCCTCGGCTTTGTGCGCCAGTACCAGCAGCTGCAACAAGAGAACGCCTCGCCGGAGAAGCTCGACAACATCGAAATGCGCGCCGGTCTCAAGCACCCGCTGCTCGGCTGGCCGCTCTACCACAACTTCTAGGGGGCGTTTTCGCCGCCCCATTCAGTCGCACCACAACGCCCGGTTTGCCGGGCGTTGTTATATCCGGCGATGAGCCCCCCCACTACACACGCCGTTACTCAAGCATTCGGTGATTTGGTCACCAAACATAAACGTGTGAGTAACTGATATAGAAAGAGTGGTTGAATAATCGTCAGCGCTATGGTCAACCAAGCCAATATAGTCATGTTACCAAGGTGGCCATCAACATTAGTTAACATCATCGAAGAAACTACGGCAGCCAAGCCACTGAATATATGTTGGAAAACATTCTGCAATGACATGAACCCCGCTCTTTCCCAAGGCGCGGCCACTTGACTGTTCACAGCAGCAACGGTGATCGTCCGTGTCGACGTAACCACCATGAATAACGTGAAAATCACCATGGTCGGCAACCGGGGTTCACGTAAGAAGCCGTCCCAAACAACGGCAATCGTCAATACCCCCATCAAAACCGTCACTCCCATTGCGCCAAAACGGTCAATAAAATATCCACCAAACTGCATCGCAAGCAAGCTAAAAATACCGCCCATGAGATAGTAATGACTCATATCACCACGCGGTACATCAAGGTTGAATTGAAAATAAGCTGCAATATTTGGCACAATAAGGAAGGTACTGAAAATTGCCAATCCAATTGCCATAAACGCATTCCACACCACAGGTCGTTTCAACATTTGAATGGATGAAAAAACCTTCTGGCTCCGTTCCAAGTGGGCAGTCATCCCGGGCAACCTTATATATACCGCCACGCAGACACACAATCCCAAACCACCAACGACATAGAAAGGTGCACTCCATCCTTTTAACATGGCCAGCTCCAATCCCAAGGGGACACCGGCAATCGCTGACAACGAGAAAGCCCCCATCACTATGGCCATCGCTCGACCACGTTGCTGTAGTGGCGTGGCATCCACAACGATCGCCAGAGCGATGGATGTTGCCGGACCGGCAAACACACCGGCCAGCAAGCGGGTAAAAAATAAACTTTCCATATTCCATGCTAACGCGCACGCCCAGGTGAATAGCGTGATGCCGAACAATGAGATCAGTGCAACATGTTTTCTATCAAATCGGTCGAGATATCTGGCACACAGTAATGATGATAATGCGGCTGCCAGTGCATACCCGCCCCCTAAATACCCTATATAGGTTGGGCTTATATTTAGCGCACGAGATAAATCAGGCCCAAGAGGCATTATCATCATAAAATCAAGAGCACTGACCAATTGAATCAATGCGGCTAGCCAGACAACGTTAATATCCATAGGCGAACTATTAATGTGCGTTTTTTCATCCACATTATTTTTATCTAACATCATAGTATTTACTCTCAATCTTTAGAGATAAACAGTATATCCACTATCACAATTTAATTTTATCCGTTAAAATGGCACAGATTGTTATCATATCAGGGATAATCAATGCGTACAGGCATGGAATTGAATGCGCTGAGAATTTTCATTGCAGTGGTTGAAAATAGCAGTTTTGTCGGGGCATCTAAAACCCTTCAAATACCCACGTCAAATGTGAGCCGCAGTATCTCTCAATTGGAAGAAGCCTTGGACCTTCAACTGATTGAACGCACTACCCGCCATATGAAACTCACACAGGCAGGGCAACTGCTCTATACCCGAGTCAAGCCATTACTGGAATCACTGGAGCAAACCGAGGCTGAATTGACATCACAACAGATTCAGCTGAAGGGGCCATTACGCATCTGTATCCCCAATGAAGCAGGTCCAAAACTGCTCGGTACCGCCATCGCTGACTTTGCCTGTCAACATCCCGAGATAAAAATCAGCTGTATTACCAACCTGTCCGGACTTGAATCATTAAGAGAGGATTTGGACATGGCAATCATCATTCACAGAGGCAAGATGGATGATTGCGATTACATAGCCAACCATCTGACAACCATTCCCTGCACTGTTGTTGGCTCCCCTTCACTGATCCAGAAGTGGGGACTTCCCAACCATACGTCACAACTAAAAGAGCTCCCCTGTATCACTACGGTGAGCGCCCTGAAAGGGATGCCTTGGCAATTTACTCGCACAAACAGTGAATTTTCCACCATTCAGGTGAATGAACACTACCGGGTCAATAGTGGCGAACTGGCGTTAAAAGCAGCAATAGCCGGTGTAGGGTTTGCCATTCTTGCCAAGGTGTCTTGCCAAGAGTTTATTGATGATGGCAGCTTGATTGAAATTGAACTTGAGTTACCCCCGGCCCCATTGCAGTTGTTTGCTGTTTATGCAAACCGTCAATATCTACCGGCAAAAACGCGCGTCTTTATTGAGTTCGTACGGCAAAATATTATGAATTATCAGTAGCTAAAACCGGTAAAGCCTCAACAGGTTAGGCTGACTTTTCAAGATATCAACAGATGAGCCACCCAGCGTTTATCGTTCGCGAACGTCTGATTACGCTTCGCTAATCAGACCTGCCGCTCTATATGGAAACTCGATATACGGGACGACAACTAGGACACCCACCTTTTGGACAGGCCATCACGAGGTCAATTACTCGACACTTCATAGACGTGGCTGCAGCAACAATATCTCTACTCTGTCTCCTGTTTAGGAAGTACGAGTAAAAAACAGGCTCAGCGGCGCTATGACAAGCGGGGACGTGGTGAAGGTGAGGAACCTGACTCTTATACACAAATATTGTGAACTGATTGGCACTTTTCCCGATTTCCAGGATCTGATCTCCTATGTGACTCCCGAACATGGTAACGATCATGCTAACTTTTGCTCTTCATCGTGCGGCC
>NZ_JAACGC010000080.1:0-16684 GCF_029237385.1 Aeromonas sp. 1HA1 | reverse complement strand
CAGGACTCTGAGGGTAGAATTGGTCATGGCGTATCACCTCTGTTAATTGAGATTCTTCGCGGGAATCAATCAGCAGGATACGCCACCTTCTCTATCTCCCCCATACACCAGAAATCACCATAACTCACTGACGTTGAGCACCACCACCATACTCGCGTTAGCACGCTATTGTTGTGATGCGGCGCTGCTTAGCCCGCCTTTCGGCTGCACCGTCATCGAAGTTGCAATATCGACCCAGCCACCACCCATGGCCTGATACACGTTAATAAACTGGCTATAGTTGTTGGCCAGCAAGCCGACGGTTGCCAACTCGGCGGCAAATAACTCATTCTCGGCGACCAATACATCCAGATAGCCCGCCACGCCCTTATCAAACCTCAGCCGTGATAACTGCGCCAGTTCACGCAAGGCGGCCACGCGCTGCTGCTGTAGCGCCACTTCGGCGGTTTTCTTCTGTGCTCCGGTGAGCGCATCGTTAGTCTCGCGAAACGCATTCAGAATGGTCTGCTGATACAACAGCAACGCTTGGCGCTTTTGCGCCTCAGCGGAGTACACCTGCCCCTCAATTCCGCCAGCAGTAAACAGCGGACCACTCACACTAGCGGCAATAAATCCGGTACTCGCAGGCCCCGTCAACAACTTAGAAAACTCGCTACTGATACTCCCCAGCGCGCCGGTAATCGACACGCTCGGGTAATACAGAGCACGGGTAGCACCAACATTGGCATTGGCCGCCACTAAGTTTTGCTCGGCTTGGAGAATATCCGGCCGACGTTGCAGCAGTGCGACGGGTAAATCAGCAGGAATTAGCGGGGTGACTAATTGCTCGATACTCTTGCCACGCGGGATCGGCCCCGGATTACGCCCAAGCAGAATAGACAGCAGATTTTCCTGCGCCTCGATGGCCTGCTCAAATGCCGGAATAGCCGCCAATGCCTGCTGATGCTGCGAGGTAATTTGCATCAGCTCGATTTTGCTGACGATGCCGAATTTAAAGCGCAACTCGAACAAGCGCGCCGTGGTGCCGAAGTTCTTTGCCGTCGCCTGGGCGATTTCCAGCTGGCGGTCGAGTGCGCGCAAGCTTATGTAACTGGTGGTCACGCTCGCCACCAACGACAAGGCCACGCCGCGCTGTGCCTGTTCACTGGCGTAAACCTGTGCTTGCGCCGCTTCCGACAAACGCCGTACCCGACCGAATAAATCCAGCTGCCAGGATGCACCAAGTGAGGCCTGGTAAAGCGAAAAATACGGATCGGCATCGGGCGGCAGCGGTGGCTGTCCAAGGCGACTGGCGCGCGAGCGACTGGCATCGCCAGTGTAGCCAACTTGCGGTGATAACTGGGCACGCGTGGCGGTCAAAGCGCCAATAAACTGATCGACCCGCGCCGCCGCCACAGCAACATCAAGATTCTCCCGCAGTGCGCTCTCGACCAATTTGTTCAGTGTCGGATCAGCAAACTGCTCCCACCATTTAGTGTTCGTCAGCTCAGCCATCTGCGCGTAATCGCTACGCCATTGACTGGGTGTTTCGCTGTGCGGGCGCTGGTAGTCGGGACCTACAGTGCAGCCGGAAGAACCGACGACAAGCAGTACTACGAGCAGGTTAATTCTCATCTCAACTTCCTTCTGGTGAGGCGTGACAGCGGCAAACCTGGCGCACACAGCGCAGGACGGGCGGCCCAAACGTATATTGTTGTAGATATAGATAGGTCCAACGCTGACGGCAAGTAACTCATCCGCGCCCCCCGCCATACAGTGTCCAAGCGAATAACAGGCTCAACACCAACAGCGCCATGCAAGCCAAGGCCCAGCGCCGCAGCCACGCATCCAGCGATGTAAACACAAGGCTAACGCCGCCGTTGCGCGGCATCAGCCTACCGAACAACACCGCAATATCGCCTATGGGAACCCGTGGCAAACGCCCGCCCCAATACCACAGAGCAATCGCCGTAATCATGCCTACCAAGGGCGGCCGCAATGCCAGCCACAGCGAGGCCGGCTCAAGCAGGTCGGTCACTGTGCCGGCGGCAACCCACAGATACATCAGCCAAGGGATCAATAACGACGCCAGCGCCAGCACGCACCAAGGTAGCAGCAAGCCCTTGCCCGGCTGCGCCTGCGCGTCCGTGGCGGCAAAGGTTTTCAGGCAATAGACAAAGTGCAACATCAGCAAGGTCGTGCCGGCTGCAGAGACATTCGCCACTGTCGCCGCCAGACCATCGCCCAGCGGCCCCTTCACCGCATACTTGGCCAGCGCGCCGCCCGTCAACGGCAAGCCGCCGAGCCCCAATGCCAGCACGGCCACCACCAACAGCAGCGGCCACAGATGCCGTGCACCTGTCGTGGCAGCCAGTCCGACCGCCAGAAATAAAGTGCCTTTGACCAGCACGTGATGGGCCGCATACCAAACGGCATAGAGTGCCGCGCTGGTTTCGCCAGCCGACAAGCCCATGCCCAAGACAGCCACTATGACGCCCATCTGGCTGACGCTGGAGTAAGCCAGCACCGCCTTCGGATGTTGTTGTGTGATGCCAATAGCCACCCCGTACAGCGCAGTAAACAAGCCTGCCGAAGTTAAGGCAAAACCCCAGTCAGGCAAGGCTGTCTGCAGTGGCAAAAAGCGAATCAGACCGATGATGCCGACCTTGACCACCGCGCCACTCAGCACTGCAGATGCCGGTATCGGGGCAGCCGCATGCGCTAACGGCATCCACACATGCAGCGGCACCAACCCAGCTTTCAGCCCCAGTCCGGCAATCAGCAACCCCAGTGTCACATCACACCACGGCGACTGCCGCAACTCGGCGACCACATCACGGATCAACCAACTGTCGCCTTGGGTGCCCGCCGCCAGCAGGATAAACGCCAACAACACGCAGCTTTCAGCAAACAGAGAAAGGCCCAGATAGGTACCACCGGAGCGCCACGCCGAAGCGCTCTGATCATGCACCACCAAGCCGCAGGCACCGACACCAAGCAGCGCCAGTAGCAGGTAAAAACTAAACATGTCGGCGGCTACAAAGGCCCCCAAACAGCCCATCAGCGTCATCAACCAACAGACCACAAAGCGTCCACAATTGGCGGTACCACGTAAATAGGTGGCAGCATACAGGCCCGCCATGCTCCACAGTAAAGCCGCCACACCGAGTAATATCGCCCCGAGAACATCCAACTGCAGCGCCAACTGCAATCGCCCCTGCCCGACCAGCAATTGGCTATCGACGGCAAATAAAGCCGCCGCCATTGCCGGCAATGGCGCGAACACCAGCAATGCCAATATCCGCTCACGCACGCGGGCCGACAGGCAAGTTGCCAACATCAGCAACGGCAATCCTAAGGTGGTCGCTAATAGCAACTGTCCGAGCATCACGATGCGCCCTCCAACATTGCCACCTGACGACCGATCTGAGTCAGGTCGACCTCGGCAAACGCCACCAGCCCCAGCAAGGCCGAACACAGGGCTAGCACTAGCACCGTCAACTCGCGAGAACGAGCGACTGGGGCGCACAGTAGCAACGGCACCAAGGGTGCGCGCAGCGCCTGCGCCAACACAACAAACAGGTAAGCACTGGTGAGCAAGCCCCCCACCAGCAACACCAACGCCCACCACCACTGGCCACTGATAACGGCAGCCGACAGCAGCAACCATTTGGCCAGAAAGCCGCCGGAGGGAGGCAGGCCGATAAGCGTTATGCCGCCCAGTGCAAAAGCCATCACGGTGACAGGCAACGCTCGGGCCACACCGGCAAAATCGGCGATCCGATCATGGCCTAGCGCAGCACTGATTAAACCGGCGGCCATAAACATCGCGGCCTTCGCCGTGGCATGGGAAATCGCTTGTAGCATGCCCCCTGTCAAGGCAAGCCCGTTTTCGATGTGCCCGCTCAAAGCGCTAAATGCCAGCGGAAACAGCAAAAATAGATAACCAATCTGGGCCACCGTGGAATAGGCGATCAGTAATTTCAAGCGTGCTTGGCGCAGCGCCATTAGATTGCCAAACACGATCGCAGCAGCACCGAGCGCTCCCAACAGTTGCGACGCTGAGAACGTCACCACGGCTGGCAGTACATCGAACCACAAACGCACGACTAAAAACCAAGAGCCCTTGATCACCAAGGCCGACAACAGCGCACTGGCCGCCGCCGGCGCACCGGCATGTGCGGGCGGCAGCCAAATATGCAGCGGAAACAGCGCCGTTTTGGCCAGCAAACCGACCGTCATCAATGCCGCGGCAACACCGACTAGTAGGCCCGGCTCAGCCACGGCGGCCAAGAGGGCGATATCCAAGGTGCCATAGGCGCCATACAAGAGCACAGCCCCCAGCAAGTAGAGCATCGAGCCCAGCAGTGCGAACAACAGATAACGCAACGCCGCACGCAGCGTCTCGCCACGGCCGTCTAAGCACACCAATGGCACTGCAGAGAAGGTCAACAACTCGAGGGCGACATACAAGGTGAACAGGTCGGCACTCACCAGCACCAGGTTGAGCGCGCCCCAGATCGCCAGTAGCAGCAACCAAAAACTAAAGCCGGCGCGCTGCAGTGATTCGCCACGGCGAGCACCAAAGTCTGCGCCGCCGTAAACGCCCACAGCGCAAACCACTACCGCGGTCGCCAGCAACATCGCCACTGATAAGCCATCGGCACGCAAGGCGACCCCTAATGGCGGGGCCCAGCCTCCCAGCACGTACACCAGCGCGGTGTTCGTTTTCAGCAGTACAACGCCGCAGGCCAGTGCAATTGCCAGGCCCAACAGAAGCGCTAGTTGGGTCACCCGTTGCGCGTGACGAGCACCACAGAGCACACCGAACATCATGCCCACAAACGGCAACAGCACAGCCAGCACCAACAGCAAACCGGCGTCCGAAGTGCTCGTCGAGATATTCAATAAAACCGGCATAGCGGCAGACACTGGCATTTACACCTCACCGGCCGCAGAGTCCGCCTTGCTCGGCGCGTGATCATTCAGGATTACCGCACCGGTGACGGCAAACAGCCGCAACAGCAAGGCCACCGCCAGTGCCGTGGCTGAAAACGCCACCACGATACCGGTAATCAACAAGGCCTGCGGTACTGGGTCGCCGCCCATACCCAGCGCGGCGCCCCGGCGGGCAATACTACCAAACAACATAAACACACCACTGCTAAGCAGGTTAAACGCCAGTATTTTGCGCAACGGATGTGGGTTAACAATCAGTCCGTACAAGCCAATGCCAATAAGTGCAGCGGCGCACAGGCCAAATAACGTCGGGGTGTTCATGGGCATGCCTTGCGTTGCGGTGTGCCGAGCAACAATAAACCGAGCACTAGCGTCAGCGACGGCATCAACGCCAGCTCAATGGCAATAATTAAGGGTTTGGCCAGCCCGGGCGGATAGCCCAGAAACGCGCCCGCGCTCAGCACGCCAACCAAGCCGATGGCAATAAACACCAGTGGGCCGCAGACTAAGCCGATACGCAGCCATGTCCGACTAATCGGCGGGGCATCCTGTAGGCCCGCCAGCATGACCAGCAACCACATGGCCGCAAGTACTGTAGCACCTTGAAATTTACCGCCCGGGTGGTCGGCGCCAACCCAGAAGATATAACCGCCAGCAACAATGCCAACCGGAACCATCAAACGCGCCGCATAGGCCAAAATACCATTAGTTTCTAGTTGCTGAGCCAGGCTAGGTCGACCATCCCATACTGACTCTGGGGCCAACGACCAAACGCCAATCAGCGCCAGCAATAGCACTATGGCCTCCAGCAAGGTGTCTAACGAGCGAAAAGCCAGTAGCACAGCAGTGATAGGATTGCCCACCCCAGTGGCATCTATATTGGCCACCACCGCATGCGCCAGCGTCGGTGCCGGGTCGGGCAGTGCCAGCACGCAGAGCGCCAGCAGTAGCGTAACTGCCAGCGACAGCCCGCCAGCCAGCCAACGCAGCCACACGCTTGGCCGTACGGCATAAATGGAGGCCTCTGCGGCGCGCAAGCGCGTCACTGCGCCAATAAGCAATACGCCTGTCAGCCCCCCGCCGATAGCGGCTTCGGTGAGCGCGATGTCGATGCCCTGTAACTGGACCCAAACCAACGCCAACAATAAGCCATAAACCATAAAACCGGCGACGGCGGCGAACGCCTCACGCGCAACTATGACCCAAATGGCCAAACCGAGGATTAGCAGCGCCAGACTGCCATTCAGTAGGTTAAGCATCACCACTCCCTGCGCTTGATGGCACGCGCGATCAGCTGCGAGATGATCGACGCCGATAGCAACACCAATAACCAAATACTCAACACTTTAAGGCCGGCAAACCAACTGTCCATCTGCGGCAACAGCCCAAGCACGACAAAGCCCAGACCTAGGTTATCAGCCTTGGTGAGGGCATGCAGGCGGGTGAAGGAATCAGGAAAGCGTAACAAACCAAGACTGCCAACAAAAAAGAAAAAACCACCCGCCAACACCGCGAGCACGCTCCAAGCATCGAGAAAAATACTCATTGCCGATCCTCGGGTGGCGCGTTGCGCGAAGCGTCTGGGGCGGTAACGAACGCACAGGTGGCAAACACCGCCAGCAGTGCCAGTGTCAGCGCCACATCAACAGTTGCCGGCTCGGCAGTGGCCACCCCAACTAACAACAACACAGCAATACCACCCGTGCCCAGCAACTGCACCGCCATCATCCGGTCAGCCGGCCCCGGCCCGCGCAAGATTCGTAACAAGCCCAAGGCAACTGCCACAAGGATAAATACCGCCGCACCCAACAAGAACTCAGACATGCGCTTTCCCCACTACCAACGCCTTGGCAAACAACCGCTCCTCGGCGTATAGCTGCTCGACCAACGGCTGGGCTAGGTCGAGGCAGTGATACACCAACACCTTATCGTCAGCGCCCTCACCGACCGACACAGAACCGGGCAGCAAACTCATAATGGTGGCGAAGGTATTGCGCGCAAAACCCGGCGGAAACCCGACCGGGCAATTAACCAAACCAGGATTGAGCGGCAATTTTGGATCCAGCGCGCGCCGCGCCACGTCAACTCCAGCAAGTAAAGACTCGTAAATAAAGTGCGGTACCAATTGCAGCAATTTGCTCACCCGTAAACTCTCCGCGTCAACGGGCAACAGCCGCATACTGACCCAGGTCGCGGCCCCCGCAAGCAGCAGACCAAAGGTCAGATCTGCAAGCGAAAAACTTGGCAACAACAGCAGCCAAAAACCGAAATAAGCCACGCCGCGCTGCCATGCAATTGACGCCCTAGGTACACCCATCGCCCGCCTCCACTGCGTCATAACGCTGGTTGTTCCACTACGCAAGCACTTGCCGTATTGGCACAGAAAACCTGCACATCCATCACACTAAGGCGGTCATACAAACGAGCATCGGCGCGGATCGGCCACCAGTCGTAGAGAAAAATCGCAATCGGCTGACAGAGTGCCACCGTGGCGGCAATCAATAAGCTCTCGTTAATTAACCAGAAGAGCCCCTCGTGCGGGATTAGCTCAGAGACAAACTCACTAAAGCCGTTCACCGCACTCAGAAAAACCAACGCGATAACCAAAGTGATGCGCCCGGTGCGCAGTAGCTTTTTCAGCTCTTTGCGCGAAGCCTGCGCCCGACCGCGAAAATACTCATGCACCGCTTGCGTCACGATCGTCGTAGTGTCACCGCTGGTGTTCTCTCGCCCCAGATGTACCGCTAAGCCCAGCGACTTTCGCCCCGAGACCTCATACGCCCAGTCGAGGATGTACTGCGCCGCCTCGGGGTCAATATCACGCTCGCGAAACGGTGCCGGGTCCATTGAGTTAAACAGCTGTCGGGTGTCGTCCAAATACAACTCTAAGACCTCGCGCATCGCCGCAGCAGCGGGCGCAGTTAATGGGCTTGAGCTCAATCCGTAATACCCATCGCGGCTTCATCAACAACCGTACCGGGAAGTGTTTGCTCATGGCCAAACACTGCCACATACAGCGTCGGCAAAAACACCAACGTCAGCAGCGTTGCCACTAACAAACCACCCATGATGGCGAACGCCATCGGCCCCCAAAATACGGTCGGAGCAATGGGGATCAAGCCCAGGATGGTTGAGAAGGCAGCCAACATCATCGGCCGCATCCGCGAGGTCGCTGATGCGATGACGGCATCGTAGACACTCTTCCCTTCGGCGCGATCGGTTTCGATCTGCACAATCAGAATCACCGCGTTCTTGGCGATCATACCGATCAAGGCCAAAACACCGAGAATGGCAACGAAGCCAAGCGGCTGATCAAAGGTCAGCAACGTCAGCACCACGCCTATCAGCCCCAGCGGTAAAACGCACACCACCATCACTAACCGGCGAAAGCTAACAAGCATCACCATCATGACTACCAGCATCAGCAAGATCATCAGCGGCACTACGGCGAACACCGAAGCGCGGGACTCTTTGCTCTCCTCGTACAGCCCACCGGTTTCGACCTTGTAAGGCTTGGGCAGCTTGGCAGCAAATGCGGCGACCTGCGGTGCCAACGCCTCCACTACTGTGTCTGGCATCTCCCCACTGATCACATCGGCGCGCACAGTCAAGGTCGGTACCCGGTCGCGGCGCCACACCAAAGGAAACTCCTGCTCCTCAACAAAGGTCGAGAACTGGCTCAACGGCACCATCCGCCCACTCGGGGTCGGCACCTGCAGCGAGCTGAGCGTTTCCAGTGAGGCGCGCTGTTCGTCAATGGCGCGGGCCACAACGTTTACTAGGTAAATATCGTCACGAACCTGCGTCACAGTCGTGCCTGTCACGGCGGCATTGAGCACACCGGCCAGCGCACTCGAACTGATGCCCAGTTGACGGGCCTCTTCTTGATTAACGCGCACATGAATCTGCCGCGCTGGCTCCATCCAGTCGAAGTTAACGTGCCGGGCGCGGGCGTCCGCACCGATCAGCACAGCCAAGTCGAGGGCAATGGCACGCACCTTATCGTTGTCTGGTCCGCTCACCCTATACTGCAAGGGCCACCCCACAGGTGGGCCTAGCTCGAGAGGGGAGACCCGTGCTACTACATCAGGAAACTGCTCAGCGAGAAGTTTCTCCAATTTAACCTGCAGCCGTTCTCGCGCTTCAATATCTTTAGCCACCACCACCAATTGAGCGAAGAACGGATTAGCCAGCTGAACATTTAAGGTCAGGATAAAACGCACCGCCCCTTGGCCAACATAGGTACTGAAGTGCTCAACATCGGGATCATCTTTAAGGAACGCTTCGAGCCGCTGGGCTTGCACCTCAGTGGCATAGATAGAAGCGTTCTGGCGCAGGCTCAAATCCACCGTCAATTCAGGGCGATCAGAGGCGGGGAAAAACTGCTGCGAAACGAACTGCGACAAGAATAAGGTAATGACGAAAGCCCCCAGCGTCAGGCCGATGGTCAACCATTTGGCGCGGATCGCCGCACGCAAGAAAGCACCATAAGCATTTAGTAACTTACTCGGCTTGGCTTGTAACTCGGCCTTAGGTGTCTTGAGTATCGCTTTACCAATCAAGGGTGCAAAAATCACCGCCACCAGCCACGAGACGATCAGCGAAATACCCACCACTGAGAAAATCGAAAAAGTGTACTCACCCGCCGAGCTCTGGGCAAAACCAATGGGTACAAAACTGGCGATGGTCACCAGCGTCCCTATCAGCATCGGGGCAGCCAAGGTGCGATAAGCGAAAGTGGCGGCCTCATCTTTACTGTCCCCAGCAGCCAAGCGCCGCATCATGGCATCGACCGTGGTCATGGCATCATCGACCAACAGACCAAGGGCGATAATCAATGCGCCTAGAGATATCCGGTGCAGATCGATATTGACGATATCCATCACGGCAAACACGATCACCAACGTCAGCGGAATCGCCAATGCTACTACGGTGCCGGGCCGAATCCCCAAGCTGAGAAAGCTGCAACCAAGAATGATTACGATAGCCTGCCAAAGCGAGGTCATAAAATCGCCAATTGCCACATCCACCGTAACGGCCTGATCGGCCACCAGTGTCGGTTCAATGCCCACCGGCAAACCGGCGGTAATATCGGCCATTTCGGCGCGAATACTGCTCCCCAATTGGAGAATGTCACCTGCGTCGCGCATGGCAATTGCTAAGCCAATAGCCGGTTGGCCATTGATACGAAACATCGGCTGCGGCGGGTCGACGTTGCCTCTGCGCACGCTGGCAATATCGCCAAGACGAATAATCCGCCCGCCAGCAACAATGGTCATGGCTTCAATATCACGCTCAGAATCCAGCGCACCACTAACACGCAAAAACACTCGCTCGTGCTCAGACTGAATCACGCCCGACGGGGTTACCAAGTTTTGCGCCTGCAGTGAGGCTAAAATCGCCGGTAGGTCAAGGCGCAAGCCAGCCAAGCGTTCGGTGGAGAACTCGATAAATATTTGCTCATCTTGAGCGCCCAACACTTCTATCTTGGAAACGTCCGGCACCTGTAGCAGCCGTGAGCGGGCGCTTTCGACGTAATCACGCAACTCGCGGAAGGTAAAACCGTCGGCCGTAAACCCATAAATAATGCCGAAAGTGCTGCCAAAGTCATCATTGAAGAATGGCCCGACCACACCCGATGGCAGGGTATGACGCATATCACCAATATTTTTACGTACCTGATACCAAACATCTTCAACCTCGGCGGGCGGGGTTGACTGCTTCAGGTCGACAAAAATCGTGGCCTGGCCCGCAGTGGTGTAACTGCGCACCCGCTCAAGATGATCCGTCTCTTGTAAGGTGCGCTCGAGGCGCTCAGTAACCTGCAGCAGGGTTTCCTCAACCGTCGCCCCTGGCCACGCAGCTCCGACCACCATGCTCCTGAAGGTAAACGCAGGGTCCTCGCCACGGCCCAAGTTAGTAAACGATAGCGTCCCCGCCACCACGGAGAGAATCATCAAAAACACCACCAACGAGCGCTTCGAAAGCGCCCACTCAGACAGATTCGGACCTATCACGATTTACTCGCCTCTAGCAGACGGACCTTCTGGCCCGGACGTAGCGCCTGCACTCCGGCAGTCACAACCACATCACCAGGGTTAAGCCCTGCACCAACCTGGACCTTGGCCGTATCTTGGCCGCGCACCTCGATAGTGCGTAGCGACACTGTCAGTGCCTGCGCGTCGACCACCCATACTGCAGGTTTGCCACCCGCACGGGTTAACGCCGAGGCGGGAACCTCAATGCCGGAAGCCACTGACAGTTTTAAACGCCCAGTCACAGTGCTACCTAAGCGCATCGCCGGTGGTGGATTAAGCAGTCCAATACGCACAGCGAAAGTGCCCGTTACCGGGTCGGCACGGGGCGAAATTTCACGCACCTTGCCTACGGCGGTAACCTGTGGGTCGCTGGTTAAAAAGACCGTGATCTCCGAGTTGCTCTGGGCGCTGTCTTTGATCTGTGCTGGCACGCCAAATACCGCATCACGTGCACCATCGCGCGCAACCTGAACAACCATCCGCCCTGCCCCGACCACCTCGCCCGCCTCAGGACCACGTGCCGTCACCACACCAGCCACATCAGACAAGAGACGCGTATAGCTCAAGCGGTTCTTCGCCAAGTCAACCTGCGCCTTCACTGCCTTAACCTGTGCATCTGCCGTCCCCAAAAGCGCCTCGGCTTGGTCATAAGTAGCCCGCGATACAGCATCCTGGGCGACCAGCTCACGCATACGCCCGTAGTTGTTACGCGCCTCAATCAACTGCGCGCGAGCCGCGGCCAACTGAGCGCGCGCCGCCTGTAGACCACGCTCCTCATCTTGCTGATCGAGCCGAGCAATCAGTTGACCAGCCTTGACGCTATCGCCAATATCCACTGTGCGCATGATCATTCGACCGTCGATACGAAACGACAAGTTGATTTCAGCCTGCGCCTGCACTGTGCCAGTCAACGACAACGCGCCATTGCTGTCACGACTTTCGATGGTCATCACGCGAACCGGGCGAATCTCCGCTTGCAGCTCTTCGCCCTCCCGCTGGCAGCCCGTGACTAGTGCCAGAGAAGCAAGCGCGAGTACAGCGGTCGCGGCATGTAAATGGCCAACACGCGTGGCAAGGTAATTCACAAACACAGAACGACTCCTTTCAATGGTATTGGCACTTGTTCGAGCGGGCGCAGTCAGCCATCAATCATTAAACCTTGGGTGGCTGTCCACTGGGACCTTGACCACGAATATAACCCGGTAACCGGCCGCTCGGTACTATGACTAAAAGAGCCAGCGCCGCCATTAACAGAAATGTCAGTTTCAGCGCTTTAAGGCGTGCCTCAGCGTTAATTCTCACGGCCTCGTCAACCTGCTCCGAGGTTGCCGTGGTTCGCGACATAACACCGAGCAAGCGATCGTTACTGACGAAGGTGGCCCGATCGAGATCAACCTGTTCAATCAGGGCTGCAGGAATAGTCGGATTCTCAACCAAGGCGCTATTAATATTCATGCTCAGGATACCCACCACCAATGCACCGGCAATGGCACTGCCAACACCTGCCGATAAATTATTCACCGTGCCACGCAGCGATCCCACGTCACCAGCCAATTCTTTTGGCGATGAGGTGACCAACACGTTAAATAGCAGCGTAACCAACGCACCTTGGCCCAAACCGAACATGACTAGGCCCAGCACAACCAACCAGTTGCTCCAGTCGTTTTTCATCACGAAGGCCAGCAGCGCCATCGCAATCGACACCAACACGAAAGAATAACGGGCGATCTGGCGGGGCGCCAGTCGATCATAAAGGCCAACGACAAGAATAGCCGCAGTAAACACTGACAGTTGGTAAGGGATCATCGCCACTGCGGTGTCGAAACTAGAACGCCCCTGGACCATTTGGATATACAACGGCACGAGGAAGGTCAATGCATTACCCAAGATCACAATCGACATCATCGAATACACCGCCGCCCGTTCCTGTGGCGACTGGATAACTTCAAGGGCTAACAAGGGCGTTTCGTGACGTGCCTGGCGACGCTGCGCCCAAGCCACGAACAACTGAATACCCACCAAACCGACAATCAGCATGAGCAACGCCGGTGATAGCCCCAGCACATTGAACGGTGCAAGTGTATTGGCCAGCATCAGCCCCCAATTGTTCAGGTTGTTGACCCCAAGGCTGATCAGGATGACCGAGGTTGCGGCCAGGATCACCCCGACACCGTCAATTTTCACTTCAGGCACCTTGGCAACGGGCTTGAGTCGCAGAGTAAGAAACAGGGTTATCGCGGAAAACGGGATAACCAGTCCAAACGCATAGCGCCAGCCAAGGTAGGTACCGACCACACCAGCCACAAAGAAGGCGGTTACCGTCGCCATAGCCTGCACGGCCCCCAGAATACCCAGCGCTTTGGCTTGCTGCTTGCCGGAGTAATTGTTGGCAATCAGTACTACCAAGGTTGGCACTATGGCGGCCGCAGCCAAGCCAGCGATGCCTTGCGCGGCAATCATCACGGCTACATTGGGGCTGAAGGTCATCATCACCATCGACCCGCACAAAACAACAGTTGCCAAACGAAATACCGTGAGCGCCCCAAACATCTGACTGAGTTTAGCGCCGAGCATAATAAAACCGGCAACCGCCAGAGAGTACGCCACGATAGCAGTCGCCACCGTCGTTGGGGCCGTATTGAACTCCTCGACAATACCGCCAATAGATACCGGCAAAGCGTTGATATTCAACGACATTTGTGCTTGTCCCATCGAGATGATAATCATCGGAAGCCAAGATGCTTGCTGCTCCGTTTGCTCACCCATGCCTGCAGAGAACGCCTTAGTCATAATGTTTCATCCCTGGATAATTACGCCAAGCCGAGTGACTGGCGAGATACATCGATACACCCAACCACTCAATGGTCAGGCTTAGAGGCAAACAGGTTCAAACCCATCCGTTCTGAGAGAAACTTCGCCACCCGCTGTCCTTTAATGCTGTTGCCGGCCTCATCGAGCGCAGGCGAAAACGAGCCCACCCCCCCCTTACCCGGCACCACGGTAACAATGCCACCGCTAACACCGCTCTTGCCCGGCAAACCTATTTCATACAGCCAGTCACCCGAAAGCTCATACAGCCCGGCGGTTGCCAGCACCGCCAGTACACGCTTACAGATCGAGGCATCCACCACCCGCTCTTCGGTAATAGGGTTGACCCCGCCATCCGCCAACGTCGCCCCCATGATGGCAAGGTCACGAGCCGAGACGTTCAGCGAACATTGCTTGGTGTAAATATCGGTGGCTTCGAGGGCGTCGAAATACATCCGATCGTAGCCCTCCAGCAATTTGGCTATGCCGCGATTACGTAGATTAGTGGCGGCTTCAGAGTCGTAAACTTCGCGATTGAGGGTGAGTTTTCGGCCGGCAAAACGCGACAGGCCATCTTCGATAAACTGCCATTTTTCATCGGCGTTAGCGCCTGGCGCGAGGCTGGTGGCTGCGATAGCCCCAGCGTTGACCATCGGGTTCATGGTTCGGTCTTGGTTGAGCTCGACCGCCATCACCGAATTAAAGGGCAGCCCGGTGGCATTCACGCCGAGCTTAGTGCGCGCCTCGGCTTCGCCAATCGCCTGACAAATCAGAGCGAACACAAAGGGCTTGGAGACGCTCTGAATGGTAAACTCATAGGAAACATCGCCAGCCGTATAAACCGCCCCGCCAACTCCCACAACACAGATACCAAAAAGCTCACGCGGCACTTTAGCCAAGGCCGGAATGTAATCGGCCACCCGTCCCTCATCCAGCGACCGATAACGCTCGTACGCCTCGGCCACCAATGACTCTATCTGTTCGGCAGGTGGCAAATGTCCGGTCGACACGGACTCAAGTAGAGCATTTTCATCAAGTGGAATCCGTGTGTGCATGCCGTGCTCCTATTTCGCTGGACGATTTTACTTACTCGGGACTATTCGCACCGTTAGCACTTGGTGCCGCCGTGCTGCGGCCACCGCCAAGACCCTCTTCGATACGTTTAAGCATGTAAGAAAAGAAAGGATTGGAAGACATCCGCGTTAGCGAGTCCATGCTCACGATCAGCGTACCGCGCTCCCCGCGTGCCGCCATCGCGCCTAAATTAACGCCGTAATCGAGGTTATCTCCAGGGGTTAAACCATACAATGAATCGTCGAGCGGAAATGGCAGCGCTAGATGCGACAAGGAAAAAACTTCACGCGGGTAAACCAAGCCCAAGGCACGCGTTTGCCCCTTTGTTGAACCTGCCGGGGTGGTGCGCTCCATAACCTCTGCTTGGTTAGGGCTAATGTTACTAATAACGGTCGCGGTATAGGCACGCGGCGGCGCAGGTAATAAACGTTTCAGCACGGTATCGTTACTCACGCGCAGTAGCGGGCCAATCTTAGTATTGCGGTTGATGTCAAACAACACCAACTCACTGCCATTGGCAGGCAGATGAGCATAGAGCGCGTTGATGATTGCCCGCGTGCTAACGGTAAAGTCGACCACCGACTGAAAGGTTAGTATTGGGGCCAATTCGCTCAAGCGACCTTCACTCTCATAGCGCGCGATGCGCTGCTGCAACTCGTTCGACATCAGCGCAGTCTGGCGCGCCGCATTAACCGGAAATGAGTTGTATTTAAACGGATTAAACTCCGGGACTATATTCAACCATGCGGCCTTGGCAAACGCGGGAAATACTGCAGGCCAGCCCATCATGCCGGCAAATCGCGCCATACTGGTGATGCCGATCATTGGCGAGATCAGCACAATGCGATCTGGGCGAGCCAGCGCCTTATCGGAGAGAGCTTCAAGGGCATAATTCATCGCCAACGCGCCGCCATTGGAGAAACCGATAATATGCAGAGGCGTAGACGCGCCACCCAGTCGACGCGCTTCACGCGCAGCCATCCGGGTCGCTGCCGCCCACTGCTGCCACTCAACCTTGGTCAAGCCGCCCGGAACAGTACCATGCCCCGGCATCCGCGCAGCAACTACCACATAACCATCGGCCTGATAGCGCAAGGCAATGTGACGCAGACTGTAAGGCGAGTCGGTCAGACCGTGCAGCAACACCACCGCACCTATGGGCGTGCCCGTCGGCATCATGATGTAAGAGTGGTTCCAGTTATTGGCAAAGTTACCGGGATAAATTGGGCTATCGACAAAATAACGGTCGCTGGCATTGCGCGACTCGGGATCCAACCGATCACTCACCTCGGTACGTACCTCGGCAAAAATTCGCTCTTCGGCGCTCACGTACTGAGCCCAGTCAGCCATATCAATCTGCTCGACCGTCAATTCATGCGGCACAAAAGTATGCCAAAGCTCCAATGGCGCACCGCGCTGCGAGTCATAAGCACGCACACCCAATATCGTCAGCACGCTGACGCCTAGCACCAACGCTGCCCATTTAAATGTTTTCAGTGTTGCTCTTATCATCGGTTTTATCTCGTGCAATAGCGCAATAATAGACAGTGATGCAATGACAGAAGTCGCGGCAATAATAGATGGCAAAGCCAATTAGACCTAAAGGATTTAATTGCTATCAGGGTGCTCTAGAGCTATTGTCAAATCTGGTGTATGGAGTCGGTCAGGCGGCATTCCTGTCTGACTCATCCAGCACCTGTACTCCGTCCTTGAATTTCACGTTGTTCGCTACCAACGTCAGCAGCGCAAATCCCTTGAGTCGCTTCCACTTCTTCTGGGCCACTTCAAGCAGCTTGTAAACCATCGCCAGCGTGGTCTCCCGAGAC
>NZ_JAACGC010000079.1:0-17268 GCF_029237385.1 Aeromonas sp. 1HA1 | reverse complement strand
GCCGCACGATGAAGAGCAAAAGTTAGCATGATCGTTACCATGTTCGGGAGTCACATAGGAGATCAGATCCTGGAAATCGGGAAAAGTGCCAATCAGTTCACAATATTTGTGTATAAGAGTCAGGCCCTGCTCCGGCAGGGTCTGCAGGATCTGGCTGAAGTCGGCACTCTCGGGGCGATCCGCCAGCAGCAGGCCGATCCGCAGCTGATAGCGGCTGGAAAGGGCATCGTATGGTGCCCTTAGTGTGCTATTGAGATCCAGGGTACAGCGGGTTTCGCTGCACACCTGCCGCTTGTATACCGCTTGATTCAGTTGATCGATCCGCTCCCCCCGTTCGTTGAGCAACTCCACCCGAACCCTGTCCCCTTCCTGCAGCGGCCCCCGCAACTGCCACTGGCTGCGTACCACCAGGTAGAGGCCTCGGCTGTCGCTCTTGTAGAGCAGGGCGTGACGGGTGAGGGTGGCGATCGGCTGATCGGCAGGCCCCAGTACCAGCGGCTGGGCCCGACCTAGCCAGCTGCCGGGATTAATCAGCGGCAGTATCAGGGTCAGCAGCAGCAGCGCGGCCAGCACGCCAAGCAGCAGAGAGGGCAGGCTGGGTACCCTGGCTGACAAGCGTGCTGAAGGGGGGACTTTCATATGAGCTCATCCTTTGAGCGAGTGATGGCGGCAACTGGCTGCTGCATTTAATTTGACCCGATGGTGGGGGGCTTGTTCCTTGTTGTCAATTTAATGACAAGACAATGAATATGTCGTGACCATGAAGCCATGCAAACTGTGATCCGGATCGGACGGTCACACTCATTCTGTGATGAAAGCGTCATCATGACGCTTTGCCTCTGGTCTGTGCCTGCCTTACTGCTTAGTCTCTCAATAATGATGGAGGTGCATGTATGAATCCCAAGGTAGCGGCACGTCAGGCAAGATTGCTCCGCATGTTGGAGAGCAAGGAGGAGATCCGGATTGGGCGCGAGCGGGATTGCCCCTTGCCACTGGCGCAGCTGGTGAGACTCAAGGCGGATCATCCCACCGTGCTCAAGGTGTATCGTCACGGCCTCACCGCCGAGGTGTTTCACCTCAAGGTGGACGGACATCACTGGTGCCTGAAACGGCGCCGGCACGACTCCCTGGTGGCCAACGTCGATGGCAAGACCGCCTTCCTGACCGAGCTGGAGCGGCGGCGCGAGATAGAGGCCCTGCGCGAGCTGCACCCCACCATTCTCTCCAATGTGGTCTGTACCTGCTTCGGTTCGGCCCGGGCCGGGTTGCTTATCTCCCCCTGGCTGCGGGGCGTGCCTGTGCATGATCTCAACGAGCGCAATCTGGCTCAGATGCTGGCGGTGCAGGCCGAGCTTGCCCACTGGGGCTGGTTTGACTGGGATCCGAGCCCGGGCAACCTGCTCGACGATGGCCAGCAGATCACCGTGTTCGACTTTGGCTACATGTGGCCGTTCGATCCCCATCATGAATTCAACTCAAACGGTCTCGCCGATCCCCAGTTTCATGTGCCCGAGCGGCTGGAGACCCGCACTCTCTCGGGCCTCTGGCTCGACGAGCCGGACCCTCTGCCGCAGTTCCGCTACTGGCGCGGCCTCTGCCTGAGCTGGGTGCAGCGTGAGCTGCAATATCTGACGCGGGAGGGCGCCAGCGCCCCCGTGCTGGCCCGCTTGCAGGGCTTGCAGGGGGAGTGGAGCTCGGCACTGGCCAGCGACGCGGCGCTCGCCGCCAACTGGTGGCGCGACATGTATCGCAGCCACAGGCTCGACATCCTGGATGATCTCAGCGGCAAGAGCTGTGGCCCGCTCACCCTGCGTCGGCTCGACTGGCTGGAGCGGGCGGTGACCGAGCACTTCGCCGAGCTGGTGGACAACTTGGGGCCTGACGAAGCCGGGCTCGACCAGGCGGCGCTGCTGGCCCGGCTTGCTGGCCTGCGCGAGGAGATCTGCGCCTGTCTGCTGCCGGTGCCCACCCTGGTGGTCTAAGCGGGCGCGGGTATCTAGGTCAATGACACTCGTAGCAACGTAATGAGGGGCACCCTGGGTGCCCCTCATTTATGCAGTGTCAAATCCCGGCTGGCTCAGTCGAGCAGCTCCTGGTGGAGGCGGTTGACGATGTGGCCAGCCTCCTCTTCCTTGACCAGGAAGCAGAGGTTATGGGTGCTGGCGCCGTAACAGATCATACGGATATTGTGCTCGCGGATGGCGTCAAAGACCTGGCTGCCCACCCCGGCCGCCTCGCTCATGCGGTTACCGATGAGTGCCACCAGGGCCAGCCCGGTTTCGACCTTTACCTTGCACAGCTGACCCAGTTCGGCCAGCACCTTGTCACTGAGCATGGGTTCGCCGTTGCTCTGGCTGCCGGTGTGATCCAGGGTGAGCGACACGTTCACCTCCGACGTGGTGATGAGATCCACCGAGATGCGGTGACGGGCCAGGATGCCAAACACCTCGGCCAGGAAGCCATAGGCGTGGAACATGTTGAGGCTGTGCAGGGTGACCAGCACCTGCTGGCGGCGCAGGGCCACGGCGCGAAACAGCGGACTGGTGCGGGTGCTGGCTCGGATCCAGGTGCCGCCGGCCGCCGGATCCTTGGCCGAGCCGACAAACACGGGTATGTCCTGGCGTACCGCAGGCTGCAGGGTGGCCGGGTGCAGTACCTTGGCGCCGAAGGTGGCCATCTCGGCCGCCTCGACGAAGCTTATTTCGGGGATGGGGCGGGCGCGGGTGACGAGGCGCGGATCCGTGGTGTAGATACCGGGCACGTCGGTCCAGATCTCTATGCTGCTCGCATCCAGCGCTTCGGCAAGCAGTGCTGCGCTGTAATCGGAACCGCCCCGACCCAAGGTGGTGGTGCGACCGTCGGCATCCGAGCCGATGAAGCCCTGGGTGATGATGAGGCTGTCGCCGAGCAGGGGTGCCAACGCCTGCTGGCAGAGGATGCGGGTGGCGGCGAGATCCACGGTCGCCTTGCCAAAGCGGCTGTCCGTGCGCATCAACTGACGCACATCCTGCCAGTGAGCCTTGACGCCGCGCTGGCGCAGCAGCTCGTGAAAGAGGCGGGTGGACATCTGCTCGCCGCAGGCGATGAGGCGATCGGCCAGCTCGGCATCCGTATGCTGACTGGCCTGGCGCGCCATGGTGCGGATCTCGCTGAGGGTGGCATGGATCAGGGTACTCACATCGCTTGGGTCGCCCAGCGCCGTCAGTATGGCCTGCTGGATCTCGGCCAGTTTAGCCAGCTGAGCCTCCTGGCCAGCCTCGTCCAGATCGCCCTGGGCCAGGGCCACCAGCAGGTTGGTGACACCGGCGCTGGCGCTCAGGACCACCACCCGGGTGGCCGGATTGGCCAGCACCACGTCGGCGCAATGGTTCATGGCTGCGGCATTGGCGACACTGGTTCCGCCAAACTTGGCGACATTGATCGGGCTCATTGCTTACTCCTGTCTTAATTGAAAAATCTGGATCCATCGGGCAAAAAGAGAGGAGGAGGCTGAAAATGGCAGGAATCAGAGAAGCTATCCCGGCCAGAAGCACTCCACCTGCAGAGCCCATCCCGTACCAGCCCCTTGTGGGGCTCGGTGGGGGATGACCACTACCGATGACAGCCCGGGGGATTCAGCCCCCGCAGCCGACGTTGAGGTATCCAGTTGCCTCACTCGTCTCGGCGCTGCTCCCCCTGACCCAAGTTCATCGGACGCTGGTGTCCTCCCTCGGGCTGCCTGGGCAGCGCTCCTCTTCTGGCTCCACCGCAGGCGGTGGAGTACAATTAGAAATACCCTGCGCTGGATTGCACTGTCAATCGAGATTGTGAAAAAGTTAACAATCGGCGACAACCCGACACAAGATCAATAACTTACGAAATGGTCTTTGACAAAACTTTAGAGCGGCGCTGCCAGTTGTAGAAGTGCTGCCGTTCCACCGGCAGGTCTTCCACCTCCAGTGGATCGAAGCCCCGTTCCCGGAACCAGTGAATGGAGCGGGTGGTGAGCACGAACAAACGGCGAATGCCGAGCCGCTTGGCCCGCTCGGCCACCTTGGCCACCAGCTGATCCCCCCGGTTTGAGTTGCGATACTCGGGGTGAATGGCGACGCAGGCCATCTCCGCCATCGCCTCTTCCATGAAGCAGTAGAGCGCCGCGCAGCCGATGATGAGGCCGTCGCGCTCTATGATGGTGAACTTGTCGATCTCCATCTCCAGCTGCTCGCGGGAGCGGCGCACCAGGATCCCTTCTTCCTCCAGCGGGCGGATGAGATCGAGAATGCCGCCGATATCTTCTATGGTGGCGGCGCGGGCCCGCTCGGCACTTTCTCGCACAATCTGGGTACCAAGGCCGTCGCGGCTGAACAGCTCCTGCAGCATGGCGCCGTCATCCTGATAGCTCACCAGATGGGAGCGGGGCACGCCGCCACGGCAGGAGGCAATGGCCGCGCGCAGGTAGCGGGCGGTACCGGACATCTCTTCCCCTGCTTGCTCCAGCTCCACCAGCAGCTCTTCGGCCTGCTCGGGGAAGAGCTCGGAGATGGCCTCGCCATGTCTGTCCATTACCCCTTGAGTGCTGCTGAAACAGATGAGCTTGTCTGCTTTCAGATCCACCGCCACCCGGCGGGCGACCTCTTCCGAGCTCAGGTTGAAGCTCTCGCCGGTGACCGAGCAGCCGATGGGGGAGATGAGCACCAGGCTCTTCTTATCCAGCTGGCGGGTGATCCCCTCCACGTCGATGCGGCGTACCCGACCGCTGTGGCAAAAATCGATGCCATCATCTACCCCCAGCGGCTGGGCGGTGACGAAGTTGCCGCTCACCACGCTGATGCGCGCCCCCTGCATGGGGGTGTTGGCCAGCCCCATGGAGAGCTGGGCGGTGATGTCGTACTGCAGGCCGCCACACACCTGTTTGATGATGGTGAAGCTGGCATCATCCGTGACCCGGATCCGTCTGTGGTACTGGGCCTCGATACCGGCACGAGCCAGCGCCTCATCATTTTGCGGGCGTGAGCCAAACACCAGCACCAGGCGAATACCCAAGGTCTGCAGCAGGGCGATATCGCTGACGATATTGGCAAAATTGGGGTGGCAGATGGCTTCCCCGCCCATCATCAGCACGAAGGTGGCACCTCTGTGCACGTTGACATAGGGGGTAGACTGCCGAAAGGCATAGACCAGGCTGGGTTCACGTTCACGCACTTGAGGTTTCTTCCATAAAAAAACAGCAATGGGCTCAATATATGAAAATAAATTCACAAATCAAGACTAAATATTGATTTTTACGTTTTTTGCCACCATTTGGGCTGACAGGGGATGAGGGACTCCATCGGGCGATTGCCGGGCACTGAAGGATGCCGCTACCCCAGCGTGGCTGCGGCCTTGGTTGATCCCGGCTCATAACCTGTTATCTTCGAGACTCCTTTTCGTCAGCTGTGCAATCGCACAGGTTTTTATACAAGGACAGGGTTCATGGAACAGATTATTTCACCGGCAGACGCGCTGCCGGGACGCCGCGAGACGATGGTGATTGGCCAGCAACATGCGGTCAATGGCCACCTGACCCAGGGCCCCTGGCCTGAAGAGATGGCTGTAGCCTGGTTTGGCATGGGCTGTTTCTGGGGTGTGGAGCGCCTGTTTTGGCAACAGCCCGGGGTTTACTCCACCGCAGCCGGCTATCAGGGCGGTGTTACCCAGAATCCGACCTACAAAGAGGTGTGCAGCGGGCTGACCGGCCATGCCGAGACGGTGCAGGTGGTATTTGATCCCAAGGTGATCAGCTACGGCGATCTGCTCAAGCTGTTCTGGGAGCAGCATGATCCGGCCCAGGGTATGCGCCAGGGCGGTGACATCGGCACCCAGTACCGGTCGGTGATCTTCTATGCCGACGAGAGCCAGCAGGTCATCGCCCAGCAGAGCATGGCGGCCTATCAGCAGGCCATGATGGCCAGTGGTGACAGCCGCGCCATCAGCACCCGCATCTTGCCGCTGGCGCCCTTCTATTACGCAGAGGATTACCATCAGCAATATCTGGAGAAGAACCCGGAAGGGTATTGCGGACTGGGTGGCATAGGTGTCTGTTTGCCGCCGAGCCTGACTCGCTAAGAGGCTGTGCCGCGTTCGACAACGCCCTGTTTGCCATATGAAAAAGAGCCGCATTTGCGGCTTTTTTGGGCGGTCAAGGTAGCGCTGAACAAGCTGAGTGTCAGCGCAGTGAAAAAAATCGTAAAAAAATGGGTCATGGCCGGGAACTAAAGCGGAGCGACCTTGCCTAACTGGGTAGCTTCCAAGGATGGAAGCCAAGACCAGACACATTTCTTGCCTCGATATTCATTAAAAAAGCTTGATGAGTTGAAATGATAGCAAGCAGGGCTGCCCGTGAAGGCGGCCCTTTTCATTTGTGCTGTTGGCGGGGATATTCGGCGCTCGAGTGCGCGCCACGGCGACAAGCTGTCTCGACGGGCTAGCTGATGGCGCCGTCAAACAGGTTCTTGATGAGATCGATGAACTCTTCGAGAAAGGCTTGCTGAGGCGGGGTCGGGGCGCGCAGCCAGACGGCGGAGAGCACCTCTTCCAGATCGGCGACCACGGCATCGGCTTCTTGCATGATCATGAAGCGCAACTTGGGATCGAGCTGCGGGTTCTGTTCGCAGATGGCCATCAGGTTGCCAGCGACCCGGCTGCTCACCAGATCTTCGATGGTCTGTTCACCACTGCTCTGTTGCTGGGCTTCAAACAGTCCCAGACTCTCCACCAGATACTCAATCAGGGCGATATAGCCTTCGCTTTCTACAACCATGGCGGCTTCAATCCTCAACAATACGGAAAAACTGTGCGTATTTTAGTGGCTGGACCTAGCTTGGCAAGCGCCAGTGCAGACGATAGCGGATAAAACCGACCCCGCCGCGCTCCACGCTTTCCAATCCGGTCAGCTGAAAGCCATACCGTAAAAATAGCCCATAGCTGAAGGCACTGGCCTCCGTCGTCAGGGTCTTGATGCCGAGCCGACCGGCCTGGTTGAGGGCGGTGTCGAGCAAGCGGCCACCGAGCCCCTGCCGTTGATAGTCGGCGCTCACATAGAGCAGGCTCAGATGCCCATCATTGCTGAGGGTGACAAAGCCGAGTATGGCGCCCCCTTGCTCCAGCACCCAGCCGTGGTGATCACGCAACTGGCTGGCAAGGCCGGGATGATGGGCGCCGAGGGCCCATTGCTCCACCTGCGCCTCGCTGTAGTGTTCGGGGCCGCGTTGGCGCACCGACTGCTCGAACAGGGTGATAAGGGCGGGGATATGCAGCTCGCTCAGCGGGACCAGATTGGGCTGCTCTGGCATGGGGGGGCTCACAGACATCATACCGGGGCTTGCGGCCGTTTGGCCCTGGGCAGGCCGGCGACCACCCGCTCATAGGAGTGGTGCACCCAGCCTTGCCACAGATCGCAGGCCAGGGTGTCGCTCAGGGTCACCGTGTTCCAGTGCTGTTTGTTCATGTGCCAGCCGGGTGTGACCTCGGGGTGGATCTCCCGCAGCAGCAGGGCGAGTTCGGGCTCGCATTTGAGGTTGATGGTGAGCGGCGCTGCTTGCCAATCCACCAGTGCGAACATCTTGCCGGCGATGCGGTAGACCAGGATCTCCGGGCCAAACGGCGTGTCTTCGGTGGCGCCCGGCAGGGTCAGCAGAAAGGCTCTCAAACTCGTCAACTCCATGCTCGCGTTCCTCGCCAGTTGCCATGCAAACGTATTAGTCGGGTGAGAATATCTGTTAAGATGCGCGCCTACTATACCCCAATGCCGTCGATGAGGGAGTCGCAAGATGCTGTATCACAAGACGTTCGAGCTTGGCCCCGACAGGGATTGGGTGGTATTCGTGCACGGTGCCGGTGGCAGCTCCTCCATCTGGTTCAAGCAACTGCGCGCCTATCGCGAGCACTTCAACGTGTTGCTGCTGGACCTGCGTGGCCACGGGCAGTCTCATCGGTTGCAGCAGGTGGTCAAGGGTCACTACAGCTTTCGAGCCGTGACTGAGGACATAGTACGCCTGCTCGATCATCTCAATATCCGTTGCGCCCACTTTGTCGGCATTTCGCTGGGCACCATCCTTATTCGCCATCTGGCGGAGCTCTGCCCGGAGCGGGTCAAGAGCATGGTGCTGGGCGGCGCCATACTGCGACTTGATATTCGCTCCCGGGTATTGGTGCAGCTTGGCCGGGTCGGCCAGCACATCCTGCCCTACATGTGGCTCTACCGGCTGTTCGCCTTTATCATCATGCCGCGCCAGCACCATCAGGAGTCGCGCAACCTGTTCGTGCGCGAGGCGCGTAAATTGTGCCAGAAGGAGTTCAAACGCTGGTTCCGCCTCGCCACCGAGGTCAATCCGCTGATGCGCTACTTCAAGGAGCGCACCCTGCCGATCCCGACCCTCTATGTGATGGGGGAGGAGGATCACATGTTCCTGGCACCGGTGCGCGAGCAGGTGGCCCGCGATGCCAGCGCCTCGCTGGCGGTGATCCAGCAGTGCGGCCATGTCTGCAATGTGGAGCAGCCGGAGCTGTTCAATCGCACCACGCTGGACTTTATCGCCCGCCAGACCTCATCCACTCACCCGAAGTAATGGGCGATGTCGAGGTAGCGCTGGCGGATGTGCTCGATCAATAGCCTTATCTTGCGCGGCGGCTGACGGGTAAAGGGGTAGACGGCGTAGATGCCGAGCTTCTTGCCCACCTGATCGGGAAAAAGGTCCTCCAGCTCGCCGTTCATCAGATCGTGATAGACCAGGCAGCGCGGCACATAGACGATGCCGCGCCCCCCCAGTGCCGCCTTGCGCAGGGCCCCGGCGTTGTCTGTGCAAAAGCTGCCCGACACCGACAAGAGATAGTTGCCGTTCTCCCCCCTGAAGGCCCACTCCGAGGCGCCCGTGCTCTGGTAGGCGTAGCGCAGGCAGTTGTGTGCCAGCAGATCGGAGGGCACGCGCGGTGCTCCGAAGCGGCGCACGTAGCCGGGGGAGGCGCAGATCACCCACTGGGAATCGAGGATGTGACGGGCGATAAGACTCGAGTCATCCAGATAGCCGGTGCGAATGACCAGGTCAAACCCCTCTTCCACCAGATTGACGAAGCGATTCTCCAGCGACATCTCCACCGTGAGCCCAGGGTGCTGCTGGCAAAAGTCGGCCACCGCGTCTGCCAGCAGCAGCTCCCCCGAAATGGTGGGCACCGACATGCGCACATGGCCGCTCACCTTTTCACCAAACCCCGCCACGGCGTCGAAAGCGTCCAGTGCGGCGGCCTTCACATTTTTGGCACCCTGATACAGCGCCTTGCCCGCCTCGCTCAGGGTGAGGCTGCGGGTGGTGCGATAGAGCAGCTGCACCCCGAGATCGTCCTCCAGGCGCCCAATTCGTTTGCTAACCACTGAGTTTGTAAGGGAATTTTGTTCAGCTACCTTGCTGAAGGAGCCGGCTTCCACCACCTGGGCGAAGAGAATGAGGTCGTCGCTACGGGCCATATTGATCAACTTTTGGAATTAATGTTGTTCATTATTTCCATATATCGCGAAAAGGGAAGAGAGTAAGGTCACGTCCGCTTAACAAAAAAACAACAAGGTGCACCTCTGCACCACTCGGACAAGGACGCAATGATGACAGACACCCTGCTGGCCCTGATGGCCTTCTCGCCGATCCTGGTGGCCGCCGTGCTGCTGGTCGGCCTCAACTGGCCCGCCAAACGCGCCATGCCCATCGCCTTTCTGTTGACCGTCTTGATCGCCCTGTGGGGCTGGCAGATGAGCCCGACCCGGGTGATCGCCTCTACCCTGCAGGGGTTGTTGATCACGCTGACCGTGCTCTGGATCGTGTTCGGCGCCATCCTGATGCTCAACACCCTCAAACACACAGGCGCCATCACGGCGATCCGCAGCGGCTTTACCAACATTTCGCCGGATAGGCGTATCCAGGCCATCATCATCGCCTGGTGCTTCGGTGCCTTTATCGAAGGGGCCTCGGGCTTTGGTACGCCGGCCGCTATCGCCGCTCCCCTGCTGGTGGCCATCGGCTTTCCGGCGCTCGCCGCCGTGCTGCTCGGCATGATGATCCAGTCCACGCCGGTATCATTCGGTGCTGTGGGCACCCCCATTCTGGTAGGGATCAACAAGGGGCTCGACAGCCAGACTATCGGCCAGACCCTGAGTGCAGGCGGCAGCAGCTGGGAGGTTTACCTGCAGCAGATCACCACCAACGTGGCCCTCATTCACGCCACCGTCGGCACCCTGATGCCGGTGCTGATGGTGATGATGCTGACCCGCTTCTTCGGCCGTCACCGCAGCTGGACCGAGGGGCTCGCCATATTGCCGTTCGCCCTCTTCGCCGGGCTGGCCTTCACCGTGCCCTATGCCCTGACCGGTATGCTGCTTGGTCCCGAGTTCCCATCCCTCATCGGCGGTCTGGTGGGGTTGGCGCTGGTGGTAACGGCGGCGCGGGCTGGCTTTCTGGTGCCCAAAACCGGGTGGGATTTCGCCCCTGAAAATGAGTGGCCGACCGAGTGGCTGGGCTCCCTCAAGCTCGATCTGAAAGCGGCTGCCGCCCGCCCCATGTCGCTGCTGCTGGCCTGGATGCCCTATGTGGCGCTGGCACTCCTTCTGGTGGCAAGCCGGGTCAGCCCCGGGTTCAAGGCAAGCCTCTTGTCGGTGAGCCTCGCCTTCACAGACCTGCTGGGTGAGCCGGGAGTGAGCGCCTCCATTGAACCGCTTTACCTGCCGGGGGGCCTGCTGGTGCTCTGCGCCCTGCTGGCCACCCTGCTGCAATCGCGCTCCCTTGTCCCCTTTGGTCGGGCACTGGGGGAGTCCAGCCGTACCCTGATCGGGGCCGGCTTCGTGCTCATCTTCACCGTGCCCATGGTGCGCCTCTTCATCAACTCCGGTGTGAACGGGGCGGATCTCGCCAGCATGCCGGTGACCACGGCGAATTTTGCCGCAGGGTTGGTGGGGGAGTTCTTCCCGGCCCTGAGCGCCACCATAGGGGCGCTCGGGGCCTTTATCGCCGGCTCCAACACTGTGTCGAACATGATGTTCAGCCAGTTTCAGTTTGAAGTGGCCCAGACCCTCGGCGTATCGACCGCCGCCATGCTGGCGCTGCAGGCGGTGGGGGCGGCGGCTGGCAACATGATCGCCATTCACAACGTGGTGGCGGCGTCGGCCACCGTGGGGCTGCTCGGCCGTGAGGGGGCGACGCTGCGCAAGACAGCGCTGCCCACGCTCTACTACCTGCTGGCCACCGGCCTGATCGGGCTGGCGCTCATGTACAGCTTCCACATCTCGGACGCACTGCTGCAATTGAAGTAAGGAGAGCAAGTGATGAAGGTAATGCGGGTCTATCCGGCCAAGCCGGCCGATGTCTATCTCTATGCCACCTGTCTGGTGGATCTGTTCGACCCGGTGGCGGGGCTCGATGCCATCGCCCTGCTCGAGCGGGAGGGGATAAGGGTGCACTTTGTCGAGAAACAGACCTGCTGCGGACAGCCGGCCTACACCTCCGGCCATGAAGAGGAGGCGCGCAAGGTGGCGCAAAGCCAGATGGCGCTCTTCCCCGAGCCCTGGCCGGTGGTGGTGCTCTCTGGCTCCTGCGGCGGCATGATGCACCATCACTATGGCCGTCTCTTTCCCGGCAACCCCGAGGTCGCGGCCTTCTGCGAGCGGGTGTTCGAACTCACCGAGTTTCTGGCCCAGATCTGCCGGGTGCGCTGGCACGGGGTGGGGGAGGCGAGCATCGTCATGCACACCTCCTGCTCGGCCAGGCGCGAGATGCAGGTGCACAGTCGAGCCCGCGCCCTGCTGGGCCAGCTTGAGGGCATCACCCTGCATGAGCAGGCCTACGAGAGCGAATGCTGCGGCTTTGGCGGTGCCTTCTCGGTGCGCCACCCCCACATCAGCCAGGCCATGGTGGAGGACAAGACCCGCCACCTGCTGGCGACCGGTGCCGACACCCTGGTGAGCGCCGACTGGGGGTGCCTGCTCAATATCAAGGGCTCCCTGGCCTATCAGGGCAAGAGACTTCCCGCCATGCACCTGGCCAGTTTCCTGCTCGCCCACAGCGAGCCTGTGGCAGAAAAAAAGGAGGCCCACCATGAGTGAGCACGCCAAGTATTCGCCGCGCCGCTTCCATCCCCAGGCCGAGGCGGCCCTGGCCGACCCCGTGCTGCGGCAGAACTTTCGCGGCGCCATGGATTATCTGCGTGGCAAGCGTCGTGATGCCTTTGCCGACCCGGCCGAGGAGGCGGCGGTGCGCGATGCCGCCGAGCAAATTCGCCAGCGCTGCCTCTCGCGCCTGCCGGAGCTGTTGGAGCAGCTCGAAGCCAACTGCGAGCGCAACGGCATCCGGGTGCACTGGGCCCAGACGCCTGACGAAGCCAACGCCATCATCCTCGGCATCGCCCAGCAACACGGGGTGAGATCCATCGTCAAGGGCAAGTCCATGGTGAGCGAGGAGGTGGGGTTCAATCACGAGATGGCGCGCCACGGCATCCGCTGCCTCGAGAGCGACATGGGGGAGTTCATCGTCCAGCTCGACGGCGATACCCCGTCCCACATCATCATGCCCGCCATCCACAAGAACAAGCAGGAGGTGAGCGACACCTTCGCCCACAACCTCGAAGGCTTCACCCTCACCACGGACGTGGACGCACTGATCCAGACCGGGCGGCGGGCCCTTCGCGAGGAGTTTCGCCGCGCTGGCATGGGGCTGTCGGGGGTCAACTTCGCGGTGGCGGAGACCGGCAGCCTCTGTCTGGTGGAGAATGAGGGCAACGGGCGCATGTGCACCACTGTGCCAAACGTGCATGTGGCCATCACCGGTATCGAGAAGGTGGTGGAGTTCCTCTCCGACGTGCCGCCCCTCTACAGCGCCCTGACCCGCTCGGCCACCGGACAGGCGATCTCCACCTACTTCAATGTCATCAGCGGCCCGCGCCGGGAAGGGGAGCTGGACGGCCCGGACGAGGTGCACCTGGTGCTGCTCGACAACGGTCGCAGCCAGGCCTATCGGGACGAGGAGCTGCGCAAGACCTTGCAGTGCATCCGCTGCGGTGCCTGCATGAACCACTGCCCGGTCTACACCCGCATCGGCGGCCACGCCTATGGCACCATCTACCCGGGCCCCATCGGCAAGATCATCTCCCCCCATCTGCTGGGGCTCGAAAGCACCAGCGATCTGGTGACGGCGTCGAGCCTGTGCGGCGCCTGCGGCGAAGTGTGCCCGGTGCGCATTCCCATTCCCGACATGCTGCAGCGCCTGCGCCGGGAGGCCAAGCACGAGGCGGCGCCGGGTCGCGAGCCGCTGGCAGGGCAGGGGGCTGCTGGCAGTCGTCTGGAATCCCTCGCCATGCAGGGTTTTGCTTTTGCCGCCACCCACCCACGGATCTATCACGCCGCGACCGGTGTCGCCGGTCGGCTGCGGGCTCTTGTGCCAACACACCTGGGTCCCTGGACCCAGTGCCGCGAGGCCCCCAAGCCCGTCCCCCGAAGCCTGCACGCCCTGCTGCGCCAGAAAAAAAAGGAGTCTTGATATGTCGAGCAAAGAGGCCATATTGCACCGCATGCGCGGCGCGGCCACCCCCATTGCGCCTGCACCGCATGCCTGGCAGCCCTGGCGCGGTGAGGATGATCAGACGCGGCGCGCACGCTTCCTCAGCGGGATCACCGCCGCCCACGCCGAGATCCTGACCGTACAGGCGGCGAACCTTGCCCGCGAACTGACCGCCTGGCTGGATGGGGAAGGGATCTCGCGGCTCGCCTGCGGCCAGGGGGGCCGCTGGCAAGATGAGGTAGCGGTGGCTTGCGCCGGGCGCTCGGTATTGACGCCCGCTGGCGAGTTCGCCAGCTGGAAGGACGCGCTGTTCGACACCCGTCAGGCCGGCATCACCCACTGTGCGGGCGCCATCGCCGATACCGGCACCCTGGTGTTGATACCTGATGGCGGCGAGCCGCGCACCCTCTCCCTGGTGCCCCCCTGCCATATCGCGCTGCTGGCGGCGTCCACCATTGCCGACAACCTGGCAGGGCTGGTGGCGGCGGGGGGCTGGCAACAGGCCATGCCCACCAATTTGCTGCTGGTTTCCGGCCCCTCCAAGACCGCCGACATCCAGCAGACCCTGGCCTACGGCGCCCACGGCCCGAGCCGTCTGTTGGTGGTGCTGGTGGAGGATTGTTGATGCGCTGGAACGAGTTTGACGCCGCCCTGCTTGCGCGTATTCCACCGGCGCGGCTGGTGAGCGACCCTGATCTGCGCCTCGCCCACGGTACGGACGCGAGCTTTTACCGGCTGGTGCCCGAGCGCATCGTGCGCCTTGACTCTTTGGATGAGGTGCGCTTCGTGCTGGCGCTGTGCCGCGAATTGAACCTGCCGTGCACCTTTCGCGCCGCTGGCACCAGCCTATCGGGCCAGGCCCTGAGCGATTCGGTGCTCATTACCCTGACCGACAGCTGGCGCGGCCACCGTATTCTGGACGGGGGGGCGCGCATCGCCCTGCAACCCGGGGTGATCGGCGCCGATGCCAACCGCTATCTGGCCCCCCTGGGGCGCAAGATAGGGCCGGATCCGGCGTCGATTAACGCCTGCAAGCTGGGGGGCATCGCCGCCAACAACGCCAGCGGCATGTGCTGCGGCACCGCCCACAACAGCTACCACACATTGCACGCCATGACCCTGCTGCTGGCCGATGGCACTGTATTGGATAGCGGCAACCCGCACAGCCGCGCCGCCTTTGCGCAGTCTCGTCCCGATCTGCTGGCGGGGCTCTCTTCGCTGCGCACCGATGTGCTGGCAAACACGGAACTCACCGCCAAAATTCGCCATAAATACCGGCTCAAGAACACCACGGGCTACGCCATCAATGCCCTCATTGACCATGCAGACCCGGTCGATATCCTCACCCACCTGATGATTGGCTCGGAGGGGACCCTCGGCTTTATCGCCGAAGTGGTGCTCGACACAGTGCCGGAACACCCCCACAAGGCCTCGGCCCTGCTGGTGTTCAGGGATGCCGAGCAGGCGTGTCTGGCCACCTCGCACCTCAAAAGCGCGCCTGTGGCGGCGGTGGAGCTGATGGATGGGCGTTCCCTGCGCTCGGTGGCGGGCAAGCCCGGTCTGCCGGACTTTATTGAACGGCTGGACCTGGCCGCCTGCGCCCTGTTGATCGAGGTGCATGGGGAGAGCAAGGAGGCGCTGGTCGATCGCTGCGAGCAGGTGATGGGCATGGCTGCCGAGTTCGTTCAGGTGGCCTCTGTGCCTTTTACCAGCGAGAGCACCGGGCTTTGGGCCATTCGCAAGGGGCTCTTCCCGGCAGTGGGGGCGGTGCGCACCACAGGCACCACCGTCATCATCGAGGATGTCGCCTTTCCCGTCGAGCGTCTGGCCGAGGGGGTGGCGGGGCTGCAAGCCCTGTTCGATGAGTTTGAGTATCATGAGGCCATCATCTTCGGCCACGCGCTGGAGGGGAACCTGCACTTCGTCTTTACCCAGGGGTTCGATGATCCGGCGCAAGTGGCGCGCTACGGCGCCTTTATGGATGCGGTGGCCGAACTGGTCGCGGTGCGTTTTGGCGGGTCGCTCAAAGCCGAGCACGGCACCGGCCGCAACATGGCCCCCTATGTGGAGCTGGAGTGGGGGCCGGAGGGGATGGCGCTGATGCGCCGCATCAAGGCACTGCTCGACCCCGATGGCCTGCTCAATCCCGGTGTCATCATCAACGACGACCCCAAAGCCCACCTTGCCCACCTCAAACCCATGCCGGCGAGCGATGCCATCGTGGATCCGTGCATCGAGTGCGGCTTTTGCGAGGCGGTCTGCCCCTCGCGCACCCTGTCGCTCTCGCCGCGCCAACGCATCGTGCTCTATCGGGAGTTGTCGCGCCGCGAACGCAGCGGTGAGCCTTCCCGCGAGCTGGTCCGGCTGTTTGACTATCAGGGCATTGACACCTGCGCCGCCACCGGGCTCTGTGCAGACCGCTGCCCGGTCGGCATCAACACCGGCAGCCTTATCAAGAAGCTGCGCCGCGCAAAGTATCAGCGCTTTGTGCCCATCGCCCGCTGGAGCGCCGATCACTTTGCTGGCGTCACCCGCACCGCCCGCAGCGCGCTGGTGCTCAAAGGCATTGCCGGCAAGCGGTTGGGAGAGAAAGCGCTGGCGGGGTTGGTGAACGGGGTGCGCCGCGTCAGCGGCCAGTGTCCCCCCGCCAGGCTGCCGACCCTGCCGGGGCCGAGCCGCTACCGGTGGCCGCAAGGGGAGCCGGGGGGCACAAGCACGGGCATAGGCGATGGTCACGGCGCAACAAGCGAGCGCGCCGTGGTCTATTTGCCCTCCTGCGCCAGCCGGGTATTCGGCCAGCAAGCGGGTGCCCCGTCACTGCCACAGGTGGTGCAATCCTTGCTCAAAAAGGCGGGCTGTCGGGTCATAGTGCCGGCGAGAGTTGAGGGGCTCTGCTGCGGCATGCCCTATGACAGCAAGGGGATGGTCGAGGTGGCGGCGACCAAGCGCACCGAGCTGGTCGAGGCCCTGTGGCAGGCAAGCGAGCAGGGGCGCTGGCCCGTGCTGCTCGACACCAGCCCCTGCGTGCAGCGACTGCTTTCGGGGGTGCTTGGCAAGGGATTGCGGGTGTTTGAGCCCTCCGCCTTTGTGCTGGAACACCTGCTGCCTTATCTCGACCTTGCACCGATCGATGAGACAGTGATGCTTCATATCACCTGCAGCAGCCGGCGTATGGGGCTGGGGGAGAAGATGCTGGCGGTAGCCCGTGCCTGCGCCCGGGAAGTGATAGTGCCAGAGCATATCCAGTGCTGCGGCTTTGCCGGCGACAAGGGGTTGATGACCCCTGAGCTCAACGCCGCGGCGCTCGCCAGCCTGCCCGCCCAGGTGCCCACCGATTGCCGCCAGGGCTTTAGCAATAGCCGCACCTGCGAGATGGGGCTAAGCCTGCACGCCGGCATTCCCTATCACAGCATCCTCTATCTGGTGGATCAGGCAGCGAAATAGGAAAACAAAAACGGCAGGATAAAAAAATCCTGCCGTTGGTGGAGGCGCCAAACGCCAGGGGCGTTACCCCAAGGAGTTGCTGCGCGTCATAGTCAGAACCTGCATAGAGAAAACGGATTATCCCATCCCTGCCGAATTGTGTGCGTCAAGCGTAAGCGCCCCTGAATCAGCACCTGTTTTTACTGAGATCACCTCGGCACACTGAAACCCATCGTATCTACGTTGGGATTTCCGCTATGACCACTCAAGAACGCGTTGATTTTTGGCAGCGCCAGAT
>NZ_JAACGC010000078.1:0-17457 GCF_029237385.1 Aeromonas sp. 1HA1 | reverse complement strand
AAAAACTGAGCAAAAACAGCATCAATAGACATGAAGGCACTCCTGAAAAAGGAGCATAAGATCACAGCTGGATCGCAGGGTCAAACCTATTTTTCTTGGTCAAAAAACGTTCGCGATCTTGCCCTGGCGTTTGCCACCATCTAAGATGGGGTGGTTGATCTGGGGGGATAAAAGACCAGATCCCTGTCCCTCCATTAAACGATACATGACGCAGAACACCAGGAAGATCGCCTTGAACAAGGTCTGCACCACCTCCTTGATGGCGAGCTTCGCGAACGGCGTGGTGTCGTACGACATCCTGCTCGACAGCCTGTTTGCCCTGATAGCCCTGCCAAACAGCCCGGCCGCCCGCCACACCTGATAGCCTTGGACCCAGAGCTGGCCAGCGCTCCTTGCTCCCCCACACCATCACAGACCCGCTCTCCTGCCAGGCAGTGCTGGTTTGCAGCACGACACTTTGGTAGCCCGCCGCCAAATTTGCTAGAGTAGCGCCCCCGAAAGAAGGTGCCTGCCATGTCCATATTGCCACTGCCCCATCATGATGCCCCCCCCAGTCTGCCATCTGTGGCGGATCCAGACACCCTGTCAGCCCGTCAGCGCTTTCTGATGTTGTTGGCAAGCGGGGCTCATCTGCTGGAAGCGGGCTGCGGCGCGGGTGAGGATCTGCTCTTTTTCCGGCAACAAGGTCTCATGGTCACCGCCTTGGATGCCAGTCTGGCCCAGGCCAGGCTGGCATCGCGCCGCGGTGGCCAGCCGGTGCGGGTCTGTCGCCTCGAGCAGATGCACAGCGCCTTGCCTTTTGACGGCATCTGGGCCTGCGGCTCGCTGCCCTGCCTGGCCGAGAGAGAGCTTGCCCCCGCCCTGATGCATCTCGCCGGCCTGCTCAAACCCCAGGCGCCGCTCTACTGCTCCTTCCCTTATGACGAGGGCGAGCACCGCTGCGCCGTGGCTCCCTCACAGGATGAATACCCGCTGCAGACCCGCCTCGATGAGACCCGCCTGCAACAACTGATCGCCCCCCTGCCATTTGGCCTGCATCAGATCTGGTGCAGCGAGGATACCGAGCACGGCCGCTGGTTACATGCCCTGCTGATCCGCCTCCCCGATCTCGCCCCCACCAGGAATCAATATCGCCGCCGTCGCTTCAAGGGGCCCATCCCCCGTGATCCATCATCCAGATAACAATATTTAACTCTAAGTTAACCAGCTGATGGCAGACAAGATACGGCGTTTGTGTTAAAAAGCGGCATTAAAATCAAAATCAAATAACAAATCAGACACTAACACCTGGATTTACTTATGAAACTTGTCCTCAAACTGGTTGCCGGCATCCTGGCCGGTCTCTTGCTAGGTCTCTACGCCCCTGAATGGGTCGCACGCGTGCTGTTTACGGCCAAGATAGTCATAGGTCAGCTGATCACCTTCACCATTCCGCTCATCATCCTGTTTTTCATCATGAGCGGCATCGCCAGCCTGCCAAAAAACTCCGGTAAGCTACTGGGTAAAACCGTGGCACTCTCCTACTGCTCCACGATTCTGGCGGGGCTGTTTGCCTTTACCGTGGCGAGCCACTTGATCCCGCAACTGACCAGCGCTGCCGAGCCCACCTCGGCCGAGGCGATCAAACTCGCCTCCTACATCAATTTGGAGATCCCGCCGCTGTTTAGCGTGATGTCTGCCCTGGCCGCCGCCTTTGTCTTTGGCATCGGCGTCAGCGCTACCCAAGCCACCGATATGCGCCGGGTCGCCGATCAGGGCCGTGACATCATCGACCGCCTGCTGGCCAAGGTGATCATCCCGCTGCTGCCGTTCTACATCGCCGGTGTCTTTGTCGAGATGACAGTGGAAGGAACCGTCTTCGCCACCCTGAAGACCTTTGGCGTGGTGTTGGTGATGGCCATCGTCATGCACTGGCTCTGGCTCTCGGTGCTGTTCGTTGGCACGGGTCTGGCGCTGGGTCGCTCACCCGCCATGCTCATCAAGAACATGCTGCCCGCCTACTTCACCGCCCTGGGCACCATGTCCAGCGCCGCTACCATTCCGGTTGCCCTGCAAGCCAGCAAGAACAACGGCGTGAGCGATGGCATCGCCAACTTCACCGTGCCCCTGTGCGCCACCATCCACCTGTGTGGCTCCACCATCACGCTGGTGACCTGTGCCACCGCCGTCATGTTCCTCTCTGAGCACCTGGCCATTCCGGGCGTAGACACCATGCTGCCCTTCATCATGATGCTGGGCGTCATCATGATAGCCGCGCCGGGTGCACCAGGTGGCGGCGTCATGTCGGCGCTGGGCCTGCTCACCTCCATGCTCGGCTTCGGTGAAGCCTCCATCGCCCTGATGATCGCCCTCTATCTGGCGCAGGACAGCTTCGGCACCGCCTGCAACGTCACCGGTGATGGCGTCATTGCCCTGTGGGCCAACCGTTTCGCCCAGAACGGGGAAACCGTGCCCAGCACCGAGCAGGACGCAGCCTGATACGGCAATCAAACACATAAAAAACGGGAGCCATCGGCTCCCGTTTTTTTATGGCTGACATGTGAGGTCAACCGCGCCGACGGATCACCCCCTCCTGCGCCGTGCTCGCCACCAGCATCCCCTCGCGGGTGAAGAACTGGCCACGCACCAGACCGCGACCGGCGCTGGCGCTCGGGCTGTCCACCACGTAGAGCAGCCAGTCATCCAGCCGGAAGTCCCGGTGGAACCACATGGAGTGATCGATGGTGGCTACCTGCATGTCCGGCTCCCAGTACGAGACGCCATGGGGCTGCAAGGCGGTAAACAGGAAGTGGAAATCGGAGGCATAGGCCAGCAAATACTTGTGGACCCGTTGATCGTCCGGCATCTGGCCATTGGCCCTGAACCAGACGTGGCGCAGCGGCTCGTGTACATCCGGCCGGATCGGATCGACCAGGGTCACAGGGCGAATTTCGATGGGCTTCTCGCACATGATCTTGTCACGCAGGACCGGCGGGATCTGCTGCTCGTAGGGACGCACCAGCTCCAGCTCGCTCTTGAGCTGCTCGGGTGGGGTGATCCCCGCCGGCATGCTGATCTGATGCTCGAACCCCTCGGCCTCGACCTGGAAGGAGGCGTTGAGATAGAAGATCGGCTTGCCGCCCTGAATGGCCTTGACCCGGCGGGTGGAGACGGTCTGGCCGTCACGGATATTCTCCACGTCATAGATGATGGGACGATTGGCATCACCGGGGTGCAGGAAGTAGGAGTGGAAACTGTGCACCTGACGATCGGCGGCCACCGTCTGCTTGGCGGCTGACAAGGCCTGCCCCATTACCTGTCCGCCAAACACGGCCCGCAGACCGAGATCCTGGCTCTGGCCCCGAAACAGGCCCTCCTCGATTTTCTCGAGCGCCAGCAGTGCCAGCAGCTCATCAAGTACCTTGCTCATTATTATCTCCTGTATCTGTGCCACAAAGGCTAACAAGCCCGCCGTGGCAGAGCAACCTTGCCCCTCCCCCACAGCGGATCTGCCGGGCGGTTTCATTCAGCAAAGAGGGCATTGGAATACTCAACAGCAAACTGCAGCAACAAAAAGCCCGCCAGAGAGGCGGGCCTTTTCTTGGGCGAACCCATGAGAGTCATCACAACGCTTACTTGCTGCCGGTACCCGAGTTGCGGGTGGAGGAAGTCGGCTTGCGGCGGGCCGTGGTGCTGCGTGCACGCGGCTCCATGCCCTGCATATCCTTGTGACGTTTGACGGCGCGGCGGATCTGGGCGGCCTGCTTGTGACGGGTGCTCTTGCCATCTTGCTGCAGATCGACCTTGGATTCGGTCTCCGGCGGCATGTTGACCAGACCACGCAGGTAGTTCACTTCCGGCAGTTTCAGCTCCTGCCAGCCACCACGGGGGATACCACGATCCAGAGTGACGTCGCCGTAGCGCACCCGCATCAGACGGCTCACCTGCACTTCCTGGGATTCCCACAGGCGGCGCACTTCACGGTTGCGGCCCTCGGTCAGGGTGACGTTGAACCACTGGTTCAGGCCCTCACCGCCGGCCGGTTTGATCTTGTTGAACTTGGCCATGCCATCTTCCAGCTGCACACCTTTGCGCAGGCGCTGCAGCATGGCTTCGGTGATCTCGCCAAACACACGCACCGCGTATTCGCGCTCCACTTCGTGGCTCGGGTGCATCAGGCGGTTAGCCAGCTCACCGTCTGTGGTGAACAGCAACAAGCCGGAGGTGTTGACGTCGAGACGGCCTACCGCGATCCAGCGGGCGCTTTCCAGCTTGGGCAGACGATCGAACACGGTGGGACGACCTTCCGGATCGTGACGGGTACACATCTCCCCTTCGGGCTTGTGATACGCCAGCACGCGGCAGATCATCTCTTCCTCGGCACGGGTCTTGACCGTATGGCCATCGACACGGATCACGGCGTTCACTTCGACGCGATCTCCCAGTGTGGCGACCTTGCCATCCACACTGACCCGACCTGCGGTGATCAGGGCCTCCATCTCACGACGGGAGCCGTGACCCGCGCGGGCCAACACTTTTTGCAGTTTTTCACTCATCGGGGTTACCTGATTGTTGATCGCTGCCCGCCAGCATAACGGGCAACGGTTATTACTGTGTCGCACCCCCGTACGGGCAATCCGACACGCTTCAATACTCAAAAGAGCTGGTCAGCTGGCACATGCCAGCACAGTGGACCAGCTCTCGCGGCCCTCCCCCGGCATGCCGGGCAAGGGGATGGCGATGCAGGATCCCATATAGGTCATCCAACACGCCCTCCTGTTCAAGAGGCCCGGTCAGCTGGCACAGGCCAGCGACCCGGACTAGGTCTCGCTCCCCTCGACCGGCAGCGCGGGCAAGGGGGATTGCAGTTCAGGATCCAGCTCGGGGAGCTGCTCCAGGCTCTGCAGATTAAAATAATCCAGAAATTCCCGGGTGGTGGCGAGCAGCTCGGGGCGACCCACCACCTCCTTGTGTCCGACGCTGCGCACCCAGCCACGCTCTTTCAGGGTATTGACTATCTGGCTCGACACCGCCACCCCGCGGATCGCTTCTATCTCGGCCCTGGTGATGGGCTGACGATACGCAATCAGGGTCAGCGTCTCCATCACGGCGCGGGAATAACGGGGCGCCCGCTCGCTCCAGAGCCTGGAGAGCTCCTCGGCATACTCCTGACGCGCCTGAAAACGCCAGCCTGAGGCGACCTCTTTGAGCTCCACCCCCCGCCCGCTGTAATCTTGTCGCAGTTCCGCCAGCAAGAGTTGCACATAGCGGCCGGTGACGGGGTAATCCGCCAGCACACCGCTTTTCAGCTCGCTCACGGTTAACGGGCGCCCGGCCACGAAGATCGCGGCCTCGATCAGTGTCTTGAGTCGTTCAGCGGGCAGCGCCACGGTTGCCCTCCCCGCGCATGGCATCAGGCTGGCGTGCCAACGGGAGATGCACACACACCCCGGCAGACTGGCAGCAAGCTCGGGATAAAGAAAACAACTCAGTGTGCATGTTCATGCTCCCCGCTTTCATCTTGACTCGCCAGGGCAAAATGGATCGGCCCCAGCGGCTCGGCCTGCAGGATCCAGATCAGGGACTCCTTGCACAGCTCCAGCAGGGCCAGAAACGTCACCAGCACCCCCATGCGCCCCTCTTCGGCTCTGAGCACCTGTTCCAGCCGCAACGTCTGGCCCAAGGAGAGCATGGCGAGGATCTCCGCCATGCGTACCCGGGTCGGGATCTGCTCGCGACGGATCTGATGATGTTCGAAATGAGTCGCGCGTTTTACCACACTTTGCATGTAAAGGGCGAGCTCAACCAGCGAAACATCCGGGGTCAATGGCTTGAGAGAGCCAAAATCCGGCGGCAGGGCGGCGGCGATAAAGATCTCCCGCTCCACCCGTGGCAAGGCATTGAGGCGCTCGCCGCCCACTTTGAAGCGCTCGTATTCCTGCAGTCGACGAATAAGCGTGACGCGGGGATCTTCTCCCTCCTCTTCGTCTGCCAGCTCGGGGGCCTTGGGCAGCAAAAGGCGGGATTTGATCTCCGCCAGCCAGGCCGCCATCAGCAGATATTCAGCCGCCAGCTCCAGATTGAGCCCCTGCATCAGCTCCACGTACTCCATGTACTGGGCGGTGATCTGCAAGATCGGCAGGTTCAGGATATCCAGCTGCTGGCGCCGGATGAGGTAGAGCAGCAGATCGAGGGGGCCCTCGAAGGTATCGAGGAAGACTTCCAGCGCATCGGGCGGGATGAACAAGTCCTGAGGCAACTCATGGTAGGGCTGCCCCAGCACGCGCGCGATGGGGGTTGGGATGGCCTGGGGGAGGGCTCCCTCCCCCGTTGCGCCCAAAATAGGCGGAGCCATCACAGGCGCTGGGTCGGCAGACTCACTCAAACGGGGTCGGGTCTCCGGCGCCACGACGACGCAGCACCGGCTCGTCATCGGAGAAATCCACGACCGTGGTGGGCTGCTCGCCCAGATAGCCACCGTTGACCACCAGATCCAGCTGCTTGCCCAGTTTGTCGAAGATCTCTTCCGGGTCAAACTCCGCCATCTCTGAACCCGGCAGGATCAGGGAGGTCGAGAGCAGCGGCTCACCGAGCGCTTCCAGCAGGGCCAGCGCTATGTTGTTGGCGGGCACCCGGATACCGATGGTCTTCTTCTTCTCGTTCATCAGGCGGCGCGGCACATCCTTGGTCGCCTTGAAGATGAAGGTGTAAGGCCCGGGCGTGTTGCCCTTGACCAGGCGGAACGCCGTGTTGTCCACCTTGGCGTAGGTGGAAATCTCGGAGAGATCCCGGCACACCAGGGTGAAGTCGTGGGTGGGATCGATGCGACGGATGCGGCAGATGCGCTCCAGCGCCCCCTTGTCACCCATCTGGCAACCGAGCGCATAGCCGGAATCGGTCGGATAGACGATGACGCCACCGTTCTGGATGATCTGTACCGCCTGGCCGATCAGACGGGACTGGGGGTTTTCCGGGTGTACGTAAAAATGCTGACTCATATGCTCTTCTCGCGATAGGGGCACGCGCGGTGCCCGCTTCATGGTCACGGGTTCCAGACCCATGACGCTACCTTAACCTGTTTGACGCCGGTTTACCCTCCCATACAGCGGAGGGTCCACCGGCCGCCCCTCTGCTAGCGACTGGCCAGCAGGGCGGTATGCTGCTCGGTGGTGAGGCCGAAGTGGCCCGGATAGGCCAGCCAGACCGGCATGCCCTCCTTGGGCAGCCAGAGGTGGCGGCCCAGCTCGGTCCAGTTGGAGGGAAAGTGAAAATCAGACCCCACCGAAATATAGAGGTCGTGATCCTTGGCCCACAGGCCCAGGTTGGCTCGCTCCTGCGGGCTCTGCTGGGGCAGTGACACCTCCATGGCATCGCCACCGGCCGCCTTGAAGGCTACCAGTAACCGCTTGATCCACTTGGCGGTGAGATCGTAACGGCTGGGATGGGCCAGCACCGCCAGCCCACCGGCGGCGTGAATGGCAATGATGGCCTCGCTCATCTCGGGCCACTCGGCCGGGGCATAACCCTTGTTGCCACGGCTCAGGTACTTTTTGAATACCTTCTGCATGTTGTCGGCCACCCCGCGCGCCACCAGCACCCGGGCAAAATGGGCGCGGGTCACGGCAGCATCACCGGCCAATGCCTTGGCCTCTTCATAGGTGCCGGGGATAAGGCACTTCTCCAGACGGCGCCCAATTTCCAGTGCGCGTGCCTCGCGGCGAGCCCGTTGGCCCGCCAAAAATGCCACCAGCTGCGGATTTTGTTCATCCACCCCCAGCGCCACGATATGAATTTCGTGGTGCTCCCAGCCAGTGGAGATCTCGACCCCGCTCACCAACCGCAGCGGCAGCTGCTCAGCCTCGATGGTGCGACGCACCTCATCAAGCCCGTCAAGGGTATCGTGGTCAGTAACCGCTAACACCTCGACCTGTTTTTCGGCGGCGCGGCGCACCAGTTCGGCCGGGCTCAGCACACCGTCGGAGGCAGTGGTATGACAGTGAAGATCGAATCTCATCAGGTTATTCCGCTCTCATGATCAGGTCACCATCGGTGAAAGAAGGCTAAAAAGCGACTTGACTTGGCCGCGGCTTTATCGTTTTCTGTAGGCACTTCATTGCAAACCTCTTTTTACAGGACTTTATCATGCAAACGACTTCCATCCTGACCATCTGGTGGTGGCACACTCCCTGACATGCGGGCGTGTGGTCGTTGCTGTACCTGTAATCTGACAGCAAATTAAGAACCCAAAGAAAAAGCCCGCTGACCCCAGCGGGCTTTTTTATTATCCGGCAAATGGACCTGTGATGAAACCAAGAATTCAGACAAGCGCAATGACCTGGCGATGGCGACCCTACTGAAACCGCCCAAACCAACTTAAATTCCAAGGCATTTTTTCAAGGTATGCAACGTCATGAACATCGGTAAAACACATCACACGCAAGGGAACGCACTATGACCGTCAATACGACTCGCTTGCCCCTGGGTGAATTCGATACCCTCAAGCTCAACGCCCCCTATGTGGCCGACCCGCTGGCGCTCTATACCCGGCTCTGTCAGGGCCGCCCCAACAACCTGCTGCTGGAGTCGGTCGAGATCGACTCCAAAGCGGGCAAACAGAGTCTGCTGCTGGTGGATGCTTGCCTGCGCATCGAGTGCCGTGGTCGCACCGTGCGGGTGCGCCCCCTGAACGACAATGGTGCCCAGTTGCAGAGCCTGCTGGCCGAGCGCCTGCCCGCAGTCATCAGCCAGATTCTGGTGGATGGCGAGCTGCAACTCGACTTCCCCGCCTCCGATCGGGAGCAGGATGAAGACAGCCGCCTCAAGGGGAGCAGCGTGCTGGACGTGCTGCGCACCCTGCAACAGGAGCTGCAATGCCAACTGGGTAAAGAAGCACTGTTCATGGCGGGCAGCTTCGCCTATGACCTGATCGCCTCCTTTGAGGATCTGCCAGAGGTGCCAGAGGGGAGCAACAGCTGCCCCGACTACTGCTTCTATGTGGCCGAAACCCTCATTACCATCGACCATATCGAGCGATCTACCCAACTGCTAGCCTGCATCTTTGGCGGCGACAGCGACGAGAGCCTGGTAGACGACAGATACACCCGCCTGAGCGAACGGCTCACCGACTTCAAACAGCTTTGCCAGCAACCCCTCTGCGCCGAGCTGGCCACTGCGGCCCTCGCCGGCGGTATGAGCGTGGACAAGAGCGACAAGCAGTTCTGCGCCGAGGTGGAGAAGCTCAAGGGCTTTATCCGCCGTGGCGACATCTTCCAGGTGGTGCCGTCGCGCTGCTTCTCCCTGCCCTGCCCGAGCCCGCTGGCCGCCTATCGCCGCCTCAAGCAGACCAACCCCAGCCCTTACATGTTCTACGTGCAGGATGAAAACTTCACCCTGTTTGGCGCCTCGCCGGAGAGCGCGGTGAAATTCTGCGCCGCCAGCCGCGACGTCGAGATGTACCCCATCGCCGGTACCCGTCGCCGGGGGTTGAACCCGGATGGCAGCATCAACCGGGATCTCGACGGTCGCATCGAGCTGGAGCTGCGTCAGGATGAAAAAGAGGTCGCCGAACACCTGATGTTGGTGGATCTGGGCCGCAACGACATCGCCCGTATCTCGGCGCCGGGTACCCGCTACGTCAAGGAGCTGCTCAAGGTGGATCGCTACAGCCACGTGATGCATCTGGTCTCCAAGGTGGTCGGCACCTTGCGCGCCGACCTTGACGCCCTGCACGCCTATCAGGCCTGCATGAACATGGGCACCCTCACCGGCGCCCCCAAGATCCGCGCCAGCGAACTCATTCGCATGGTGGAAGGCAAACGCCGCGGCAGCTACGGCGGCGCCGTTGGCTATATCAACGGCGCAGGCGAGATGGATACCTGCATCGTGATTCGCTCGGCGTTTGTCAAAGATGGCGTGGCCCATGTGCAGGCCGGTGCCGGTGTGGTCTATGACTCCAAACCGCAAGCCGAAGCGGATGAAACCCGCGCCAAGGCGGCCGCCGTACTGGCCGCCATCGCTGCCAGCCATGGCACCTCCCTGCAAGCCCTGAGCGCCCAGCAGGAGCAACATAAGGACGTGAGCCAATGAGTACCGGATCAGCAGCCACTAATATCTTCCTGCTCGACAACTTCGACTCGTTTACCTACAACCTCGTCGACCAGTTCCGCTCCCTCGGCTATCCGGTGCGGATCTACCGCAACAGCCTGCCGGCGAGCCGCATCATGAGCGAGATTGCCGCCTGCGAAGGGGATGCGGTGCTGGTGCTCTCACCGGGGCCGGGCGCCCCCCATGAAGCGGGTTGCCTGATTGATCTGATCAAGCTGGCCCGCGGTCAGGTGCCCATCCTCGGTATCTGCCTCGGCCATCAAGCTCTGTGCGAAGCCTATGGCGGCACCGTCGGTGCGGCGGGTGAAATCGTCCACGGCAAGCGATCCCTCATCGAGCACAACGGTCACGGCGCCTTCGCCGGTCTGCCGAGCCCGCTGCCGGTGGCCCGTTACCACTCGCTGGTCGCCACCTATGTACCGGAGGAGCTGACGGTGATTGCCCACTATCAGGGCATGCCCATGGCCATCGAGCAGCAGGATGAGCGGGTGCTGGGCTTCCAGTTCCATCCCGAATCCATCATGACCTCGGAAGGGGCCCGCCTGCTGACTCAGGCGCTCGCCCATATCACCCGTCCAGTTAGCAGTGTGCGGTAAGGAAGACCCTATGCATCATCATCTCAACACCCTCTACCAGGGTCAGTCTCTGAGCCGTGAAAGTACCCGCGACGCCTTCGGGCAAGTGGTGCGTGGCGAAGTGGATCCCATAGTGCTCGCAAGTCTGCTGACCGCCCTCAAGATCAAGGGGGAGACCCCGGAGGAGATCACCGGTGCCGCCGAGGCCCTGCTGGCGGAGGCGCGCGACTTCCCGCATCCGGACTACGAGTTCTGCGACATCGTCGGCACCGGTGGCGATGGCCTCAACACCATCAATGTCTCCACCACCTCGGCACTGGTCGCCGCCGCCTGCGGCCTGAAAGTGGCCAAGCACGGCAACCGCTCGGTATCGAGTAAATCCGGCTCCAGCGATCTGCTCGACAAGATGGGCATCAAGCTCGACATGAGCCCGGCGCAGGCGCGTCATTGCCTTGACGAGCTCGGCATCTGCTTCCTGTTCGCCCCCCAGTACCACGCTGGCGTGCGCCACGCCATGCCGGTGCGTCAGGCCCTCAAGACCCGCACCCTGTTCAATGTGCTGGGGCCGCTCATCAATCCGGCCCGCCCCACCTATCAGCTGATGGGGGTCTATGCCCCCGAGCTGGTGCGTCCCATCGCCGAAACCCTGCTGGCGCTGGGTCTGAAAACCGGTATGGTGGTGCACGGCGCCGGGCTCGACGAGATTGCCATCCACGGCCCGACCCAGGTGGCCCAGATCCGTGACGGCGAGATCCGCGAATTTATGATCACCCCGGCTGATTTTGGCCTCGAGACCTATCCGGTCAGTGCCATTCAGGGGGGGGAACCGGAAGAGAACCGCGCCATCACCGCCGCCATTCTGGCAGGGAAAGGCACCCCGGCCCACAACGCCGCCATCGCCGCCAACGTGGCCCCGCTGCTGCTGATGGCGGGCAAGGTGGCGGATCTCAAGAGCGCGGCGGCACAGGTGCTGGCGGTGCTGGCCAGCGGCAAGGCAGCAGAGCTGGCAACCCAACTGGCGACCCTGAGTCATCAGGAGGCATGATGTCAGCCACCACATCGCACAGCAGTCATTCAGAACGCCCTCTGGGCAAGAGCCAGCTTCGCAAGGATAACGAGATGTCAGACCTTATTGCCCCCCATGCCTTTCTGAATATGGCCTCCATCAATCAGACCATTCTCGGCAAAATCGTGGCGGCCAAACAGACGTGGGTCGCCGCCCGCAAGCTGGCCCAGCCGCTGGAGAGCTTCCAGAGCGCGCTGACCCCAAGCGATCGGGATTTCGTCGGTGCGCTCAAGGCAGGCTCTACCTGCTTTATTCTGGAGTGCAAGAAGGCCTCCCCCTCCAAGGGGCTGATCCGCAATGATTTCAGCCCGGAGGCCATCGCCGACATCTATGGCAAATACGCCACCGCCATCTCTGTGCTGACTGACGAGAAGTTCTTTCAGGGGGATTTCGCCTTTTTGCCGCGAGTGCGCGCCCGCGTTAAGCAGCCGGTGCTGTGCAAGGATTTCATGATTGACCCCTATCAGGTCTATCTGGCTCGCCACTATCAGGCGGATGCCATCCTCTTGATGCTCTCGGTGCTCACCGACGAGGGCTATCGCGCCCTATTCGCGGTGGCCAAAGCGCTCGGCCTCGGCGTGCTGACCGAGGTGAGCAATGAAGAGGAGCTGACCCGTGCCATTGCGCTCGGCGCCCCCGTGATTGGCATCAATAACCGGGATCTGCGCGATTTGAGCGTCGATCTCAACCGCACCAAACAGCTGGCCAGAGACATTCCGAGCGACCGGGTCGTGATCAGCGAATCCGGCATCAACCACCGTGCCCAGGTCGCCGACCTTCGCCAGCACGCCAAGGGCTTTCTGGTGGGATCCTCTCTGATGGCAGAACCGGATCTGGAAGCGGCAGTGCGCAAGCTCACTCTGGGCCAGAACAAGGTGTGCGGCCTGACCCGCGCTGACGATGCCGCCGCCGCTCATCAGGCAGGTGCGGTGTTTGGCGGCCTGATCTTTGTGGCCAAAAGCCCGCGCTATGTGGATATTCCCACCGCCCGCGCCGTGATGGCGGGTGCGCCGCTCTCTTACGTCGGGGTATTTCGCAACGCCCAGCCCGCCACCATAGTCCAGACGGTGGAAGCACTGGGACTGGCCGCGGTGCAGCTGCACGGGGATGAAGACGCCGCCTATATCGAGGGACTGCGCGCGCTGCTGCCTGCGACCTGCCAGATCTGGAAAGCCGTTGGAATCACAAGCGGCGAGCCACTGCCCGCCCTCGACTATCCGGCGGATCGCCTGCTGCTAGATACAAAAGTGGGCAGCCAGAGCGGCGGCACCGGTCAGCCGTTCGACTGGGCCATGCTGGCCACTCTCGACAAGAGCAAACTGATGCTGGCAGGCGGGCTAAATCCCGACAACGCCCTGCAGGCGGCAGAGGTCGGCTGCCTCGGCCTTGATTTCAACTCCGGGGTGGAGAGTGCCCCGGGCCAGAAAGATGGCCACAAACTCGCCGCCGCCTTCGCCGCCCTGCGCGCGCTGTAAGGCGGCCACTGGATCTCTGTATCATTTTTGATGTTCCGTTTTTGACTCAAGGTATAAGGAAGAAACCATGACCCTGCTCAACCCGTTTTTTGGTGAATTTGGCGGCATGTATGTACCCCAAATCCTCATCCCCGCCCTGCTTCAGCTGGAACAAGCCTTCGTCGATGCCAAGGAGGATCCGGCCTTTATCGCCGAATTTCAGGAGCTGCTGACCGAGTATGCCGGTCGCCCGACCCCGCTCACCCTGGCCCGCAATTTGACCAAGGGCACCAAGACCCGCCTCTACCTCAAGCGTGAAGACTTGCTGCACGGCGGCGCCCACAAGACCAACCAGGTGCTGGGTCAGGCGCTGCTGGCCAAGCGGATGGGCAAAACCGAGATCATCGCCGAGACCGGCGCTGGCCAACACGGTGTCGCCACCGCACTGGCCTGCGCCCTGCTCGGCCTCAAGTGTCGGGTCTATATGGGTGCCAAGGATTGCGAGCGCCAGAAGCCCAACGTATTTCGCATGAAGTTGATGGGGGCCACCGTCATTCCGGTGCACTCCGGCTCCAGCACCCTCAAAGATGCCTGCAACGAGGCGCTGCGTGACTGGGCTGCCAACTACGACTCAGCCCACTACCTGCTGGGCACTGCTGCCGGTCCGCACCCCTTCCCCACTATCGTGCGGGAGTTCCAGAAGATGATCGGCGAAGAGGCCAAGGCCCAGTGCTTCAAGAAAGAGGAGCGGCTGCCCGATGCGGTGATCGCCTGTGTCGGCGGCGGTTCTAACGCCATCGGCATGTTTGCCGACTTTATCGACAACAAAGAGGTGCGTCTGATCGGGGTCGAGCCGGGTGGTCACGGCATCGAGAGCGGCGAGCACGGTGCGCCGCTGGGTCACGGCAGCAAGGGGGTCTTCTTTGGCATGCACTCCTACCTGATGCAGGACAAGCAGGGCCAAATTCAGGAGTCCTACTCCGTTTCGGCGGGGCTCGACTTCCCCTCCGTCGGCCCGCAGCACGCCCATCTGGCTTCCATCGGCCGCGCCGAGTATGTCTCCATCACAGACCGGGAGGCGCTGGACGCCTTCCAGGAGCTGGCCAAATCCGAAGGGATTATCCCGGCGCTGGAGTCCTCCCACGCGCTGGCTCACGCCCTCAAGATGGCCCGCAGTGAACCGGAAAAAGAGCAGGTGCTCATCGTCAACCTCTCCGGCCGTGGCGACAAAGATATCTTCACCGTTGCCGACATCTTTGAAAAAGAAGGAACCTTGTCATGAACCGTTACGCACAACTTTTCTCCCGTCTGGATGCGGTCAATCAGGGCGCCTTCGTGCCGTTCGTGATGCTGGGTGACCCCACCCCTGAACTCTCGCTGGCCATCGTCGATGCGCTGGTCGCAGGGGGCGCCGATGCCCTTGAGCTCGGCATTCCCTTCTCCGATCCGGTGGCGGACGGCCCCACCATTCAGGGCGCCGCCCTGCGCGCCTTCGAGAGCCACACCACCCCGGACGACTGCTTCGAGCTGCTCGGCCGCATCCGCGCCAAGTACCCGCAACTGCCCATTGGCCTGCTGGTCTACGCCAATCTGGTCTATGTGCGCCACATCGACGGTTTTTATGAGAAGTGCCAGCAGGCGGGCGTGGATTCGGTGCTGGTGGCCGACGTGCCGGTGCAGATGTGCGCCCCCTACAAGGCGGCCGCCGACAAGTTCGGCATCGACAGCATCTTTATCGCCCCGCCCAATGGCGATGCCGAGACCCTGAAACAGGTGGCGGAGCTGGGCAGTGGTTACACCTATCTGGTGAGCCGCGCCGGTGTGACCGGTGCCGAGACCAAGGCTGGCATGCCGGTGGATGGCCTGATCAATACATTGCGCGAGTTCAAGGCGCCCCCCGCCCTGCTCGGCTTTGGCATCAGCGAACCGGCTCAGGTGCGTGAAGCCATCGCCGCTGGCGCCGCCGGTGCCATCTCCGGCTCCGCCGTGGTGAAGATCATCGAGACCCACCACCAGAACCCGGAACATATGCTGACTCGTCTGAAAGAGTTTGTGGAAGGGATGAAGGCCGCAACCAACCGCTAAGGTCGGGTATGGGGTCAACTGTCTGTGACCCTGCTCTGCCACCATTAGAAAGGGAGCCTGACCGGCTCCCTTTCTCTTTGCCGCTTGTACCCGCTTGCAGCTCCCGACATGTTGCCCCCTCTCCCTCCGGGAGAGGGCCGGGGTGAGGGGGATTTTGCATTTCAAGCCAAGCAAGTTGCTCACTCAGCGCACGCCCTAATGACTAATTAATTGATCCAACACAGATTCCTACCAAAACCCGCTTCTCAACACTCAGCCTTCCCCCTTAAGATACCCGAATGACAATCAACCTCTCGGAGGAACGCTATGAAAGCGATTGTTGCTATCTCGCAGGTGAAAAGCAGCGAACTGGGGGCTGTCACTCAGGGGCGGTAGCGTGGTTTTTTGTAGGTTGACGCAGCGTGTAGCAAAGCCCAACAGGCGAGCATCATTGCGCCAACCTACGATTTTTAGCCCAACATATGAGATTGGCGGCGATGAAAATGTTACAGAGTTATATAGAAGGCTCTGCTAACGGATTAGTGCCGCCTTCCATCTAATCATTGTTAGCGTGAACAAAAGAGGAGTATTCATGGAAGATTTTACCAATTGTGGAAAAGAAGTTGAATTTTGGCAGATTACTGGAGAGGTTTTGGGAAGTAACAAGTACAGTGAAACCCATGTATCAGTTTCGTCAAGTGGTGGCGGGGGCTATGTCGGCCCGAATGGTGGTCATGTAAGTGCACCTGGTGTTCATTCAACTTCGTCAACGATAACGAATCATGAGTTTTGGATAAAAACAGAAGATGGTCTTGAGAAAGATATAAAACTCAGAGGTGTAGATGTTCCATTAAGACCAGGTCAAAAAATCACTCTCATTTCTGCGAAAAGAAAGGGCGCTGATAACGGATGGTACAGTATTTTAGTGAATCATAGTGCAGGAAAACACTGGTTTATAAATAGTGCCGAAGAACTAAATAAAAAACTTAAGCTTGAGTTGCTAACAGGAAAATCATTGTTGATAGCTGGTGCAATTATTTGGAGTGTCGCTTACTTAACTGCACCTGAAGGGTACAGAGGTAAAAGCTGGGATGACGCCTCATGGGGAATTGCACATGGGGCAGCAGGTATTTTTATCGTTTATAGGCTGATTATTAAGTTAAGTCGAGTATCAGGTCTCATCAAGAAACTTGAAAGCCACTTAGAAAGTCTTGCTCAGTCAGCCTACAAGAATTAATCAGTTCACATAGACAAATTATTCGCTGCACTCATAATTTAGCGGTGAGAGCAGCATTATAAGATCAAGAAGGAAATGAAACTTGTGACACCCACATAAAATTGCCCCTCATTTTTCTGATCAAGCCGTAGCATAACTAACACTCAAAGTGATGGGCATCCAGTTTATAGTTCAAACCGTTCATTTCATTCACTCGAGACCGGCTAAAACGGCCCATTAACCAGACGTTAAATGTAATCAATTCCATTAGACTCACGCTATAAGGAGCGATAATAAATGAGAATAAAGACTTTGTTACTTGGATCCGTATTGATATCCTCAATGAATGTGTCTGCAGGTCCGATCGAAATGGCACATAAAGCTGGATTTGTCGGTTGCGATACGGCCATAAATACAGAGTTAAGTCATTACATGAAGAGTGATAATGGCCGCCTAAATATTGAGTATGATGACGTTAAGATGAAAAATAAAGCAATTTCATTCTTAGTAACATATGGACAAAGTGGCGATACGGTGCTTGAAAAAGCCACTTTCATTAATAATGGCGGCTTTTGCCAAGCATATATGCTCGGCCAAATAGTCACCCAAAAAAGTTGTATCCAATATAAAGAAGAGAACCCCGTCTGGAGCTATATTGATGCACAAGGTGATAATATCTGGGTCAAGAACCCTGGTGGAGTAATTGCTATTTTAAAAAATGCGCCTGTAGATGGGTGCATAGTAAGTTTTAATCGGTTTGGTAGTAGTTACTAGCCAGCGTTTAACAAGCGGCCGTTTAAATTTGGACACCCACCTTTATGAGCCAGACATGGCATAGCCAACATTCAAAATGATGGGTGTCCCAGCTCTGCTGCTGTCTCTTGATCAGATCTTGATCCCCGAAGCCATCATCTCTTTGGCGGCAATAAAGCCGTCCAGTTTACTTTGCAGTGTTTGCCAGCCTTCCCAGAGTGAGCTCCAGCCTGCAATCCCTGTTCG
>NZ_JAACGC010000077.1:0-17927 GCF_029237385.1 Aeromonas sp. 1HA1 | reverse complement strand
CGAACAGGGATTGCAGGCTGGAGCTCACTCTGGGAAGGCTGGCAAACACTGCAAAGTAAACTGGACGGCTTTATTGCCGCCAAAGAGATGATGGCTTCGGGGATCAAGATCTGATCAAGAGACAGGAACGGGGCCATTCTCGCCACGAATGAAAATGCCGGTATGGGTCACATCCAGACCAGTAATATTGGTATAGATGCCGATATAATCGCCATCTTCCAGCAGACTCAAGGTAACTTCATCCACGCGATCACCCGGAATATAGCTGATGTCGCGGTCCTTCACTCCCAGCCCCGGAATGTAGTGGCCACCATCCTCCTTCAGATTCAGTATTTTTGGGACAGTCACGACATAATTTCCCACCAGATGGGTCACATCACTGACTTTATTTCCACTATGCACCCAGTCAGAGAAAAAATGTTTTCTAGTCAGATAGTTGACTTCACCATTTACGTAACGAGTGTGCATGACGTTCTCGATGAAATTATGTACACTCGTTGAATGCCGCAGTGACTCAACGTAATCCAGATAGGTGAAGCAATCCAGCTCACCAAAATCCACCACCAGTTTTTCCTGGGTATCACTTGCCCCCACCAGACGATTGGCAACATAGGGATTATCCAGAAACAGACGTGAGAAATCCTTTATTGACTGGCCTGGCGTGCCACCCTGATGCTGCGCAAACATGTCAGCGAGTTGCTGTTCCTCTATATTGTAAAAATCCAGGTTTTTTCCATTGCCGGCCACTGCCACACCAGCAAAAGTGAGTAACGCGACGCCTATTAACTTCATCATCCATTACCGTCCTTGACCAAAAAATATAAAGCGTGGATTGCTCGGCTCATCATCACATGTAAAACATATTCATCTAATGCCATGGAAGATTGATGAAATGGTCGCCGATTGAAAAAAAAAAAAATGTAAGCAAATGTGCCCACGCCCGGCCTGACTGGGCCATTTCTCACCAAATAAAGCAGCCCCGGCACTGCCGGGGCTGTTTTATTTCCGTCTCAAGTCATGGCCGCGACGCGGCCTCTACGACACCGGCCTCATGCCCCTCCCATGGGCTGGCTGCACTGTCAGCCCAATGCCAGCCAGACCCCTACGCCAAACATCAGGGAGCCAGCGATCCGGTTCATCAGGGTGACGTTGCCGCTCTTGGCGAGGAAGTGACGCAGGGTGCGGCCACCGCTGGCGTAGAGCAGCAGGCACGAGAACTCTATGACCAGGATCAGGGCCACCAGTGCGCTGATCTGGGGGGGCATCGGCTTGGCCGCGTTGATGAAAGGGGGCAGCAGGGAAACCATGAAAGCCCAGCCCTTGGGGTTGGCGATGGCGGTGACAAAGCCCTGCATGGCCAGAGCAAGGGGACGCGTCTCCTGTCCGGCCGAGAGATCCGCCGGGATGGCCATCTTGCCCTTGGCCTGCCACATCTGGATGCCGAGCCAGATAAGATAGGCGCCGCCCACGTATTTGAAGGTCGAGAAGAGTGACGGGTAGTTAAGCATGACGGCCGCCACCCCGATCACCGACAGTACCGAGACCAGCCCCACCCCGATGAGCTCTCCCCACATCATGGGCAGGGTACGGCGCACCCCCTGGCTCATACCAAGAGTCATCGCCAGGGTCATGCACATACCGGGGGTAACGGAGACAAAGAAAAACGTGGGAATAAACAGCGCCAGAATAGCGGGATCAATCCAGTCGGACACACTACACCTCCATGGTAACAAGCCCGCAATCTTGCCTATCACACTCTTTTAACACAAGAAAAACCTGCCTATCCGTTTTCAAGTTCTCATACCGCTTCTGCTCGCCAGCCTGCTGATGATCCTCATGGCCGGGATCAGCAAGCAGGAGATAGGCGGTGCCATTTCGGACATGAACGAAACCACAGCCAGCATGACCCGCAACAAGGAGGACACCGCCGCCGAGGCCTCTCCTGCGTCGCCGCCAGTCACGAACTGTCACAACTCGCCGAGCCGCAGCACAAACAGCGGACCCAGTTCCAGTTGTCATTGTTGCGCGATCACGCCGGACTCAGGCTCCGCTCGCGGGGCATTCATTTTCATGGCACTGTCGACTTGTCATTGTTTTAAACGCTATTTTTTATGGCGTGGCTTCATTAGGGGCTGGGCCGCCCCACCAAATGTGAGTATGGTAGAGGCACGTCACTCCCCCTCACATGAGATCATCATGATGCTGAAATTCAAGAAACCGGCCTTCATCGGCCTGGGCCTCATCGCCCTCGTCTCCGCCATCTGGCTCGACTTCTATCTGCCGGAGCACACCATCGCCACCATCACAGGGGTCGAGGTGAAACGCACCGACAAGGATGGCCCCATCAGCCAGAAAAACCCGGCTGACGGCCCCACGACTGACGTCTATTACATCTATACCGAACGGCCCGGCGAGAATATCCGCGTGTTTCGCAACGAAGATACCCAGTGGGGCTGGCCCTTCTACTTCAAGTTCAATGCCGCCGATGTGCAGGCCAAGGCCAAGTCCATGGAGTTCGAGAAGCGTCTGGCGCGCATCACCTCCTACGGCTGGCGCGTGAACATGTTTTCCATGTTCCCCAACGTCACCAAGATTGAGAGCACAGAGCCTGACGCCTCCACCTGGAGCTTCTTCCGCTGGTTCTGGTTCGGCATCTGGGCACTGGTGATGGGCAAGGCCATCCTCGCGACCTGGCGCTACTTCGACCGGCTCGAGGACAAGATATGACAGAGCCGAGCAAGACACGATCCAGCTTCTATCGACGGCTTTACGTGGCCTGGCTGATCAGTCAGGGCACAGACACCATCCCGGCCATCATGGCCGCCACCGGCATGCCCAGACGCACAGCCCAGGACACGCTAAGTGCCTTGGCGGAGCTGGACATCAGCTGCGCCTTCGAGCAGACCGAGGGGGCACGTCACCTACAGGGGCACTATCGCATAGGCGACTGGGGGCCCATTAACCCTGCCTGGATCAAAACGCAACTGCCCGTGATCAAGCAGACGCTGGGTTATCCATAAGCGCTATCGCGCGGCAACCGGAGGAGCTAGGATCACGGCGCAACTGACCGCGATCAAGCAGACGCCGGGTTATTCCTGATCCTGGCGAGGGGACGACAAACAGGGGCCAGCCAATGAGGCTGGCCCCTGTTTTTTTTATGTCGAGAGGACGGACAAGGCGCTGCAGATAGCGGAAAGCTTATTCCGGGAAGGGCTCTTCCGGCTGCGGCTCCAACGCCTCACCCTGGGTGCAGTCTATGATGGATCGCTTGGGGTTGTTGGGGTCGCGCAGCAGCAGGGGAGCCAGCCCTTCGCTGTGCTTCTGCTCGTCGGAAAACTCGCTGCCATAGGCGTTATGAGTCAGCCTTCTCGCATTGGCAATGGGGGTGTCCACGAACAGGGCATGCACCTCGAAGGTGGACGAGGGGATGAGAAAGCCGCTGATGGGCAGGCCATGCAGCTCCTGGCGGGTCTTGTACCAGGCAAACCCGTCCGTCACCTTGTAGGGAGTGAAATTTTTGAGCTGAGGGTGGGCCGGCTCGCCGGTTTCGCTATCAAGATAGAGATCATCGAGCTCGCAGGTCGCCAGCCCCTGCCACATAGATTCAAACGGCGTGGAACAGGCCATCAATTGCAACCCGGCCAGCAGTGCCAGCGACGCTTTGTACATTTCCCGTCCCTTCTCTCAATCATGCAATGGCGGTCAGCCAAACGCCCGCAGTCGCTCGACCAGCAGGTCGATAAAGCCCGAACGATCCAGTCCCTGCAACACCAGGGCATTAGCCGGTTTGCCGGTCAGGCCATAGCGATCCACCACCGTCATACCGGTAGTGTGTGTGCCACAGGTTTCGATATCGACCCGGCATTCGACCCCATGGAACAGCTCGGGGGCCAGTAACCAGGCTATGGTACAGGGATCGTGCAGCGGCGCCCCGGTAAATCCCCACTTGGGGTCCCGGTGGTAGATCATGAAAAAGTCGAGCAGACCTGCCACGCACTGGGCCACCGGATTGCTGATGGCGCGCACCCGCTCGATATCCTCATCCATCACCTGTGCCTCATGGGTCACATCAAGGCCACACATGGTGATGGGGATGCCTGACTTGAACACCATATCGGCCGCTTGTGGGTCGACATAAATATTGAATTCCGCCGCCGGAGTCCAGTTACCTGCCCCCGCAGCGCCCCCCATCAATACGATGCGGGCAATGTTTGGTTTGAGCTCCGGGTGGGCCGCCAGCAGCAAGGCGATATTGGTGAGCGGGCCCGTCGGCACCAGGGTCACGGGCGCCGGGCTCTTGCGCAAACACTTGGCCATCAATTCGAGCCCCGTCATGGCCTGCGGCGCAAAAGCGGGATCCGGCAGTGTGGGGCCATCAAGACCCGACTCGCCGTGGACGTTGTCGGCGATAATCAGCGCGCGGGCCAGCGGTTTGGGCGCCCCCGCCGCCACCGGAATATCGTCCCGCCCCAGCAGGGTCAGGATGCGCAGGGCATTGTTGAGGGTCTTGTCCGGCGTCTGGTTGCCCGCACTGGTGGTGACAGCAAGCACGTTAAGTTCGGGGCTGGCCAGCGCCAGAATGAGGGCAATGGCGTCGTCATGGCCGGGATCACAATCGAGAATAACGGGCAGAGCCATGGAAAGGGTCCTTACAACATAACAGGGAGCCATACCTTAACAAGCAAGCTTCGGATGAACTCGGGAAGGGGTCACAAAACGGGGCCTTGTTCGTTTCCAAACAGCCATGCATTGCCAACCGTGGTGTTATTTAACCAGTTCATTATCAAATGGTTGAACAGGGCTATCTCGTTCACCCCATTAGGCAATCCACACGGCCCATTCGCCGGGCTGCGCCAGTTCGGGTATGATCGCCCCCCGTTTCCAGCCCGTGCGCCCTATGTCTGTTATCGTCGACACCTTTATCGCCCCACCCTGCAGTGCCGCCATTGAGACGCTGTTTGAGGATGATCATCTGCTGCTGATCAACAAGCCAAGCGGCCTGCTGAGCCTCTCGGGCAAGAACCCGCTGAACTTCGACTCGGTTCATTATCGGCTGGTGCAGGATTACCCCGGTTGCACCCTGGTGCATCGCCTCGACTTTGGCACCTCAGGCATCATGGTGGTGGCCAAAAACAAGGCCATCAATGCCCTGCTCTGCCAGCAGTTCAGCCAGCGGGCGGTGAGCAAGGCCTACAGCGCCCTGCTGTGCGGCCATCTGGCTGACGATGAGGGGGTGATAGACGCGCCTATCGCCAAGGATCCGGCGATTTTCCCGCTGATGAAGATCTGCGCCGCCAGCGGCAAACCCGCCCGCTCCCGCTATCAGGTGATTGAGCGGCTGGCGCAGCAGATGCAGGGTCAAACCGTGCCATTGACACGGGTGCGGTTAGTGCCGCAGACCGGCCGTACCCATCAACTGCGGATCCACAGCCAGCTGCTGGGGCATCCCATCCTCGGCTGCGATCTCTATGGCGGCCTGCTCTTGCCTGGCTGCGAACAGGCACCGCGGCTGATGCTGCACGCCAGCGAACTGGATTTTACTCATCCGGTGAGCGGCGAGCCGATGCAGATCCGCTGCGCTGCGCCTTTTTAGGTGCAGTGAGTAGATGGCAATAAGCGCGAGTGTGGCGGGAATAGTGAAAGGGGTGACAGGAGAGGAAAAGGGGCAAACGGCAGATAAAGATAGGGGCCGCGCTTTCGCAACGGCCCCCACCCCCCACTCGGTGCTCTTGTATCAAGAGCTGCTATCAGATCAGCTTGCGGGCAGCGCCCAATGCGATCTTGATGGCATCAGATTCAGTTTTTGCCATGGTCTCGGCGTTCGGGATTTCCTGCTGGGTACGGTTGACGATAACGCCAGCCACCATACCGGCACGCAGGCCCTGGCTGGTGCACATGGTCAGCAGGGTGGCAGATTCCATCTCATAGTTCAGCACGCCCATGGCTTGCCACTCTTTCATGGAACCCTGGAAACGGCTCACTACGCGGCCGGATACGGTGTCGTAACGCTCCTGACCCGGGTAGAAGGTATCGGAAGAGGCAGTCACACCGATGTGCAGCTTGGAGCCCATCTCTTTAGCTGTGTTGACCAGCGCGGTAGTGCAGTCGAAGTCGGCCACGGCCGGGAACTCCATCGGTGCAAAGTGCAGGCTGGCACCGTCAAGGCGCACGGAACCGGTAGTCACGATCACGTCACCCACATTCAGGTGCGGCTGGATGGCACCTGTGGTGCCGATACGCAGGAAGGTATTGATACCCAACTGAGCCAGCTCTTCAACCGCGATGGAGGTGGACGGGCCACCGATACCGGTAGAGCAGATGATCACGGCCTTGCCGTCCATCTCACCGCGCCAGGTAGTGAATTCACGATGGCTGGCCAGGTGCACCGGGTTATCCAACAGCTCTGCGATGCGCTTGACGCGCTCGGGGTCACCGGGAACGATCGCCAAGGTGGCGCCTTGCAGATCCGCTTTCTTCAAACCCAAGTGAAATACATCAGACATAGTGGACTCCTGGTTGCCCCCTGCCAGCAGGGTCAGGGCGCAAGTTAAGATGATTCTTCATGATACTTTCAAGCCTTTCCCCCTCTTTAGGGGAGGCGCCAACTATGGTCGAAAGCGCTTTCCAATTCCTTGAAGCGCCTCACACTTCCACGCATTGACAGTCACAAACTCCGCGCAAAACGTTTGCTAACTTGATGAATTTCTTGAAAAACGTTTTTCTGCAAACTGATCACGACAGGGAAAGTCAAGCCTGGTTCAGCGCTTAATTAACGACTCGTGATCGACCCCGTAAAGTTGTAAACAAGATGCTTTTGTATCCCTCCCATGATGGTAGCTTAACCACCAATTACCACTAAATGGCTAACTATAGGGAGTCCATCATGGCGACATTCAAGTTCTACATCCCCGCAATCAACCTGATGGGGGCCGGCTGTCTGCAAGAGGCCGCCGCCGATATCAAGGGTTACGGCTATCGCAAGGCGCTGATCGTCACCGATAAAATCCTCAACCAGATCGGCGTGGTTGCCAAACTCACCGCACTCTTGGCTGAACATGGCATTGAAAGCGTGGTGTTCGACGAAACCAAGCCGAACCCCACCATGGCCAACGTCGAATCAGGTCTGGCCATGATCAAGGCCAACGGCTGCGACTGCGTCATCTCGCTGGGGGGTGGCTCGCCCCATGACTGCGCCAAGGGCATCGCCCTGGTCGCCGCCAACGGGGGCAGCATCCAGGATTATGAAGGGGTGGATCGCTCCGCCAAGCCGCAGTTGCCGCTCATCGCCATCAACACCACTGCCGGTACCGCCTCCGAGATGACCCGCTTCTGCATCATCACCGACGACGCGCGCCACGTGAAAATGGCCATCATCGACAAGCACGTTACCCCGCTGATGTCGGTCAACGATCCCGAGCTGATGCTGGCCAAACCGGCCGGTCTCACCGCCGCCACCGGCATGGATGCCCTGACCCACGCCATTGAGGCGTATGTCTCCACCATCGCCACCCCGGTGACCGATGCCAGCGCCATCATGGCGATCCAGCTCATCGCCAAGCACCTGCGCACCGCGGTCAACCAGGGCGACGATCTGCATGCCCGCGAGCAAATGGCTTACGCCCAGTTCCTGGCTGGCATGGCCTTCAACAACGCAAGCCTGGGTTACGTGCACGCCATGGCGCACCAGCTGGGTGGCTTCTATGACCTGCCCCACGGGGTCTGCAACGCCGTGCTGCTGCCCCACGTTCAGGCTTACAACGCGCAAGTGAGCGCCGCCCGCCTGAAAGAGGTGGCCCGCTACCTGGGGGTGGACGTGAGCGCCATGAACGACGAGCAGGGCGCCGATGCGGCGATTGCCGCCATCAAGCAGCTGGCGCTGGATGTGAAGATCCCGGCTGGTCTGGCGCAGCTCGGCGTCAAGGCCGATGACTTCGATATCCTGGCCAGCAACGCCCTGAAAGATGCCTGCGGCTTCACCAACCCGAAACAGGCAAGCCATGAGGAGATAGTCGCCATCTTCCGCGCCGCCCTGTAAACCGCCATCAGGCAGAAAGGGTCGCACGGCGGCCCTTTTTATTGGCTGATGGATCAATGGCTTTTTACTTCCGCAGAGGGAGCCGGTATGATTTGCCGAGCTTAAAAAGACTTGAATGGATGATCTGAACTCGATATGCGGATGAAACACCTGATTGCCGCGGCCCTGACCGCCCTCACCCTGTCCGGTTGCAGCCTGGTCTATCGCATCGATATTCCCCAGGGCAACTATGTGGAACAAAAACAGGTCGACAAACTGCGCCAGGGCATGACCCGCGAACAGGTCGAGTTCGTGCTGGGTTCCGCCATGCTGCGCGATGCCTTTGACCCGAACACCTGGTATTACCTCTATGAATTCCAGCCGGGTCGTGGCGAAAAGGAGCGCAGGGAGCTCACCCTGACCTTCGCCAACGAAAAATTGGCCACGGTCACCGGCGACTTCCCGTTGCCAGCGGCCTTCCACACACCGCTCTGATCGCATTCACAAAACCGGCCCCGTGCCGGTTTTGTTTTATGTGGCCACCGCCATCCCATCTTCGCGAGGAAACCTCCATGAACCAGCTCCGACATCCCCATCCCAGCGGACGGCTTGATGACCAGGCGCTGGCGGCCCCCGTTGAAGCAGGGAGGCACCCATGAGCCAGATCCTGATCGCCGGGGCCAGCGGGCTGATTGGCCGGGAACTGCTCCGTCAACTCGACCCCGCTCACTCACTGACCCTGCTCTGTCGCCAGGCGGGTGATCCCCGCTCCCAACATCACTGGCTGCCGGCCGACTTCGAACAACTGGCGGAACTCAGCCTGCCCGATCCGGTCGACATCGCCTTCTGCTGCCTCGGCACCACCCGCAAGCAGGCGGGGTCCGACGAGGCGTTTCGCCGGATCGATCACGACTATGTGCTGGCCTTCGCGGCACTCGCTCGCCGCCACGGCTGCCAGCGTCTTATCGTCGTCTCGAGTCTGGGGGCCAATCCACACTCGCCGGCCCTCTATCCCCGCACCAAGGGGCAGATGGAACTGGCGCTGCTGACACAAGCCTGGCCACGGCTCGCCATAGTGCGCCCCGCCATGCTGCTCGGCAACCGCCAGCCGCCGCGCCTGTCGGAGCAATGCTTACAGGCGTTCTATCCGCTGCTGCGCCCCCTGCTGGTTGGCAAGTTGCGCCGCTGGCGCGCCATCGACGCCAGCCAGGTAGCCCACGCCATGATAGTGCTCAGCCAGCAGGAGGGTGGCGTTGAGGTGGTGGAAAACGAGCGGCTGCACGGGATGTGACAGCGCTCTGCCGCTGAACCGAGTTGGTGACGACTCAACAGAAAAACAGATCAAAAAAGGCGCCAAGGCGCCTTTTTACTCCAGAGTGCGGCATCAGGCCGGATCTGTGTCCCCTCGCTTGCGGTTGGCATTGGGCCGCCCGCCGGTCACCGCATCGGCACGGCCCTCTTCCTTGGCCTTCTCGGCCCGCTTCTTGCGCATCTCTTTCGGATCGGCGATGAGCGAGCGGTAGATCTCGATGCGATCCCCGTCCTGCAGCAGGTCAGCCCCCTTGACCGGCCGACTGTAGATGCCGAACTTGTTGACCGACAGATCGATCTCCGGGTGCTTCTGCACTATGCCGGACTGCTCGATGGCGGCCAGCACGCTGGTGGCGGGAGCAACCCGGATGCGCAGCACAGTCTGGCGCTCGGGCAAGGCATACACCACGTCGATATTGAGCAGATCAGACACCGTACACCACCTTGGCGCGGTTGGAGAAGGCAAGCACCATGGAGCCCACCAGGTCGCGGAAAATCTGGCCAAATGCCAGCTCGATCAGCTTGGAGGTGAACTCAAAATCGAGGTCGAATTCGACCTTGCAGGCATCCACATCCAGCGGCGTAAAGGTCCACCAGCCAGCCAGCTTGCTGAAGGGGCCCTCCACCAGTTCCATCTTGATCTGCCGGTTGGCATCGAGCCGGTTGCGGGTGGTAAACGTCTTGGCAATCCCCGCCTTGGCCACATCGACCGAGGCAGTCATATAGTCATCGCCTGTCTCGTGGACACGGCTGCCGACACAACCGGGCAGAAACTCCGGATAAGCGTGAACATCATTGACCAGCCTGAACATTTGTTCTGCGCTGAACATCACCAGGGCACTGCGAGTAATACGGGGCATGGGCTTTCCTCATCCAATCGGGCCGATTTTATCACCTTGTCGGCCAAGATCATCCCCAAAACCGCTCATAAAGCCGCCACTCGAGCAGTTGCGCGTTTTACAGCCGCCGCCACCCACGTATAATGCGCCTTCCTAATCATTGCCAAAGGCGCCCGTCATGAGCAAAAAGAACAGTAAAAACAAAGCCGGGTCCAGCACCATTGCACTCAACAGAACCGCCCGCCACGAGTACTTCATCGAAGAGCGCGTGGAAGCCGGTCTGTCCCTGCAAGGGTGGGAAGTCAAATCCCTGCGGGCGGGCAAGGCCAACATCAGCGAAGCCTATGTCATCTTCTTGCAGGGCGAGGCCTTCCTGTTCGGCTCCACTTTCCTGCCACTGAACGCCGCCTCCAGCCACGTGGTGTGTGATCCGACCCGCACCCGCAAGCTCCTGCTGAGCCGCCGTGAACTCGACAAGCTGGAGAGCCTGACCGCCCGTCAGGGGTACACCATAGTGCCGCTGGCGCTCTACTGGAAAGAGTGCTGGGTCAAGGTCGAGATCGGCCTGGTCAAAGGCAAGAAAGAGCACGACAAACGGGAAGACACCAAGGCCCGCGAATGGGATCGGGAGAAAGCCCGCATCATGAAAAACAAGCATCGCGGCTGATTGTGCGCCGCATGCAGCCATGCGGCGTCCAATAAACCAGCAATCGACCGGTCCAGGCCGGTCGATTGCTATCAACGCCTTGCCATGACAGGATTTTTGCGTACAATCGACTTTGACAACTTGGGGCTGATTCTGGATTCGACAAGATTCACGAAACCCAAGGTGCATGCCGAGGTGCGGTAGGCCTCGTTAACAAACCGCAAAAAAATAGTCGCAAACGACGAAAACTACGCACTCGCAGCTTAATAACCTGCGCTGAGCCCTTCTACCCTAGCTTGCCTGTGTCCTAGGGAATCGGAAGGTCATCCTTCACAGGATCGTGTGGAAGTCCTGCTCGGGGCGGAAGCATTAAAACCAATCGAGCTAGTCAATTCGTGGCGTGTCTCTCCGCAGCGGGTTGGCGAATGTAAAGAGTGACTAAGCATGTAGTACCGAGGATGTAGTAATTTTGGACGGGGGTTCAAATCCCCCCAGCTCCACCAATTTAACTAGGACAGCGGTAGGACAAAACGAGGTAAAACAGCCACTTAGCGAAATCATCGCGACAGAGGCTGGCCTGAAACAGGAACCAAAATGATCCACTGGTGATCCAAGATTTAGAAAGCCTGCAGAAATGCAGGCTTTTTTCTTTTTCACTATCGAAGACATCAAAAAGCCCGCACTGTGGCGGGCTAATCCGAATCCTTCCGCGTTACAACGCAGTGACTTCATCACGAAGCCTTTCAAGAATGCGCGCGATTGTATCCCGCTCCTGCAGTGTCAGATCTACTTCCTCCAAGTACACTTCAAGCTCCGCCAGTATTAATTCCATCCTGTGGTCCCCCAGGTCTCCTCTCAATCTCTCGACTGTGAGACACTGTATGAATATACAGTGCAATTGGGACCCTATCACCATTCACTTCTGCATTGTATTAAAATTAACCACCCCCTCCTCATTCGCCGCCTATCTTTGTCTAAACCGTGACCAAAGTATCACCAGAAGCTAATGACAAATAGCACAACAAAGCCTATCAGGATCAGCATGAAACCAAAGGCCATAAAGTTATCCAGGCTCTCCCTATCGGATCTGCTGAAACACCAATACCCCAAGGCGAACGGGATCAATGCCAACGTGAAGCTGAAACTAAATGTCTTGAGCGCCAGCACCATACATCCGAGCGCAAGCAGTATCCACATGGTCGAGTCCTCAAAACCTCCACCCTATCCCCGTGAATACAGCTCAACCAGGGCCGCTATTGCGCTACTCCCAGTTCTGCCGGTTATGGTTTACCGCTTGGAACACCAAGTCATTCCTGCGGGCTAGTAATTCATCAATGCGCCTTCGCTTTTCCTCTGCATCCAGGATCCTGTCTCGCTGGATCAACTCTATCTTGTTACGCACGACCCTTACTTGTTGCTGGGTTCGGCTCAGGTTACGGCGCGATTTGAGTATCCCGCCCTGCTCCTCTAACAATTCGCTGGCCTTATCGGTCAGCCCTTCGCTTCGATACTGATCCACGGTGCGCTTGAGTTGATTAACCTCGTTGAGCATCCGGTAGAACTCTTCCATATGCTGGGTCGATTTCGCCGGGCCAGAGCCCCGGTATACCGCCTTGACCAGTGGGATCTCATCGCCGCGCCAACTGGCTGACTCACCAGGGCGGCTAGCCCGGATCAACCCGTCTGCAGCAGCCATCACGTAACTACCCATGGTGCCGGTGTAGCCGATGAGCAGGTGCTCCAGCTGCTTGGGAGAAAAACCTGATAGCTCACCAAGCTCGCGCATCAGCAAGCTGGTCTGCTCGTTGTAACGGGCCTCGGCACGCACAGCCATATCCTGGGGGCCATCGATTGGCCCACCTCGGAAGCTGTCATAGTTAAAGGCGGCCTCAACCATCGGCTTGACCAGTTGGGGAGTTGGGTTGAGGGCAAAGGTATCGCCGACCGCCCGGGCCACCGCCTTGCCGAACTGGGCGCCGGTGTCTTTGTCTCCCAGGGCTCGCACCATACGCTCGGGAATGGTGCCGAACATCACCCCAATCTCGAACGGTTTAGGGATCCGGAAGTGCTGATCCCCAATGAAGAAGTGCCAGTTGGTATCTTTGTCCCAATCTGGCAGTGCCTCGTACCGCTCATCGTCCCAGTTGGCAGCAAGCAGGCCGAGCGACATGGCCGTGATCATGCCAGCGCGCTTGGCAATCTCGCGCGGGTTGTCACGCAGCTCTCGGGTCAGCTTGCCCAGCCCCTGAAGGCGGGCATTGAAGAACGGCAGCACCATGGCCGCCCCTTGAATGGCACGAGCAGCACCCAGCATGGAGAAGTCCATCAGGTCCTTCGATTCAAAGGCGGCCTGCGCGTGACTCTTGCCTGCCTTGATGGCGGCGTCATAGACCGCCTCACGGTTGGCATTCTCCAATCCCTCACCAAGCCTGTTGTACTTCTCCCATGCGTTAGCCACCACGCCTTTGGCATGGGCTGCATTGCGGATGATGGACTTCTCATACTTGGCGATCTGCTCTGGCGTCATCCCCTTGCGACGCAGCGACTTGCGCACCGTGTCAGCCATGGCGGTGGGGTCATTGCCGTTGACGTAGCCACCAAGGAAGCTGGCACCACTAAACATCACATCGATGGTGCTGCCATCCATGGCCAGGGTTTTCCTCACCCCCTTGATGGAGTCGATCACTGGCTTGAAGCCATCCTTGCTGATCACCCAGCTGGAGAGTGAGTCGCGCAAGAAGTTGCGCAGCATGAACTCGGGAGATGCAGTGACACCGGCCGTCAGCAGGCGCTTGGCCTTGGCTGCTACATTAACCAGGGCACCGAACGACTGACGGTCGAAGAAGGTCATGGCACGGTAAAGGTCAGGATCCTCTACCCGGAGTATGTAGTCCTCCCCTTCCAGCTTGACGGTGATCAGGTCCTTGCCGTTCTTGAGGGCCCGCCAGTCCATCAAATTTGGCTTGGCCACCACCTTGATGAGACCGGTATCCGCCAAGTTCCAGACGATCTTTTGTGCCGCCATGTTCTTCATGGAGGCATCGATCAGTTTACTGGTACTGGTGAAGATGTTCTCGAGCAGATCGTTGGTGTTGGCCTCACCGCCCTTAAGCTTCTTGATCCCGGCGTTCTGGTTGGCGATCCCCTTCGGCTTGAAGGGGGCGATAACATCGCCATCCTCCGACTCTCGGAAGAAGGGGATATACCATTCGCTCTCGAACTCGGCCCGCGCCTCCGCGGTAAAGAGCCCAGCCTCTTGCGCCAGATCCAGCGTCGCGGCATTGAGGCGATTCCAACGGGACTTCACCTCGATAAATTTGGCCTCTTTGCCATTGCCAACGCCTTTCAGCGCTGCGATGTCATTGGCATCAAGCAGGTTCTCACGCCCCTGTCTCAGCAGGATTTCAGCCCGGTGACCGGCCATCCAGCCAAGCCAATTGTGCAGGTCGGTCCCCAGGTCAGAGAAGATCCCCAGCAACGCATCCTTCTCCCCGGTTCCGGCTTTGCGCTGGATCACCCCATCTTTCCATTCCGGCAAACCATAGAGCATGGTCGCCTGCATGGTGGAGGCTGCACCGGTGGCCATCCGTGCAGCGATATAGCCAGAGTCGGCTGCGTCCGCAATGCCTGCGGCTTGCTCTGCATACTTGATGGGAGCCAAGGCATCGAGCACTTCGGTATTGGCTTTTTTGATGAAGCGGTCAACCCATGACTGGACCACTCCACGATCTACAGATCGCAGCTTGGCAAGGTTGGCTTTGGTGTTATCAATGATGTCAGGCTTGGGGCCCAGATTGAGCTTTTCCATCGCCTTATCGGCGACGGTATTGGTTTGGCTAAATTTCAGACCATCAGGTGGGAGAGATCCATGGTCTCGAGGGCTTTCATGTTCGCCTCGTGCCGGCGCCGCATATCCTGCCGCAACGATTCTATCTCTGATTTTGTCAGCATCCTGGGCACGAAGGATGTATCTACCTTCTGACTCGGTGAGGGAGTCAAAGCCGTAGCTGAATCGGTTTTGCCACCACGCTTCAAGACCTGTGCCGCCATACTGTTCTCTTAATTGCTCAAGGGTTGAGCTATCTATGGCAATTTTGGCGGAATACTGCTTGCCGGTCAATGCAGTTGCAGCAAGCACCTCCCCACCTCGATTCTCAATGTACCCCTTGAGGTTAGCCAAGGTTCCCCCTTGGGTTAGGGTATCGTCCATAATGAGATAAGGCTTGTCTGTTCGCACTTTGCCATCAAACCCTGGCTGTAAGGCCAACCGACCAAACCCATTCTGCGCCGTTCGCCCTACCTTAGCAGCTTGAACGATATCCACACTGACCTCTATCCCCAGAACTTTGCCTAGCAGGTCAGCCATCGCTTGCGGAATTGCATTACGACTCACCGCCTCCTCAGCATGCACACCCAAGGCAATCGCCTCTCTATCGCCAATCACCGCTTTGAGTTGCCTAATTGCATCCGGTGATAACACCTTGCTAACCAGTCTCCGCGCGGCGGCATCATCGCCACCTTTGGCAGCCTCATAATCAGGATTGCTGGTCGCATCACCCAACCGGCCGTGCAAAATGACCTCGGGGAATCCCTCTTGCCAGGGCGAGCGTTCAGCACTGAACCACAACCCATCGCCATCAGCGCCAATGCTACTGGCATCGGGGCGCTTCAGTTTCTTGCCAAGCCCCTCGATTAGGCTGCGTGTCTCAGCAGCAGTAATACCCTCGGGTACAAAACCAACGGCGCGCAGGGCCTGTTTCACCCATGACAGCACTTTGTCCCAACCGCGCTGCCAAGCGTTCTGCTCAAGCTCGGCGATGTGGGCAACAACTTCCTCAGCCTGAGTGCCAATGTCCTCATCTGCATAATGGGTATTAACCCAGTCCCATACCTCCTTCATACTTGGATCTTTCTTGGACTGGATCAGGCGACTCATCAGCTTGGTGTATTCACCACCGCCCAGTACGTTGGCCAATCCATAATGGGCCAGCACCTCATGACGTAGGATCTCGCGCATCCTCTGGGGATTGGCGATGGTGTCTGCGGCCACATGCAGGGTGCTGGAGCTGTCATCAAATGCCGCACGTCGGATCAGTCCATCCTTGGCATCCAGTCCCAGGGACTGCTCTAGTTCAACCTGAGTGGCATGGATCTGCACATCAATGCCACTTGCCCCCTGGTACTGCTTGAACCATAACTTGGTGACCAGCTCCGCCTCTTTCTGGGTCAGGTGCTTAGCTGGCTTGTCGCCTTGCGCCATGGCCTGCTTGGAAAACAGGATCCGGTGCGCCCCCTCCTCACGCTCTTCAATGGCGTCAAAAAACTGATCAAAACCAGCACGGATGGCAGGAACCTCCCCGGCGGTCGGGTAGGGATAACTCTCATCAAGCCGCATCCCCAGCGCCGCTTCTGCATCCCATGACGCCTCACTCACGATATTGGCCAGGTAATCGTTACTAGCACTCTGATCTTGCAGCTTGGCTATCAGATACGACTCGAACGCCCGGGCGCTTAGCTCTCTGTCAGTGGTCCAATACGCCTTGCTACGCCTGTCATCGAGCTTGCGAGACCGCTCCTTGAGCGCAGTCTGCTTGATGGCCCGGTTAACAGCACCAAACGCCTTGATCATCTCTTTGCGCACGTCACCACGATGGATAAATGGGCTCTCCCTAGCCGCCAAAGATACATCCAGAGCCTCGGTCATCATGTCACCTGGTTGGCCACGGATTCTGGCAAAGTAGCCATCAAGCGCATGCCACCACTCATGACCCAATGAACCGGCCCCATTCATCTTGGTGAGGTTGATCACCACCTTACCGTGCTCGTAATGTGCAGCAGCAGGATTAACCCCACCAGAGCCCCTAGCGCCGAACGCCAGCCCCAGCTCACCATTGAGCGACAGAGCCTTGGGCGAGATCCCCAGTACCGCCGCCATATCCATCAATGCATCGTAGGCATGGTTCAAGTCCCGCTGACGACGCCCCTGCTCCACCCAGTTGCCAAACTCCACCCCACGAAAACCAAATGCTTCCCCAAACAGCTCAGGGGTGACGTCAGCACCACCGCGCATGTCTTCACCCACTCGAGGCAAGTTGATATCACGGCGTTCATGTGGGATCTCCTTGGCCTTTTCCAGCTTGCTGACCAGCTCGTCATAGTGGTCATCCCGATACTTTCTGGCATCACTGACGTTATTAAACGCCTCTGTCAGGTCCAGGTGGTTGCGGCCCACTTTCTTCCCAACGATCCAATCTTGGCCATTACGGCGACTGTAGATGGCGAACGAAATGGCTTTGGGTTTACTGCCTGATTGCGTCAATTGGTCATAGCGATGCTTGAACGCAGTAATCACTTCCGCCTTGCTCGCCCCTGATGCAATGGTTCTCGGCCAGTTGCCAAAGACACTCGATTTACTTTCTCGGCTAAGGGTCCAAATACCCTTGGGTGGGTTGTACTTCACCCCCTCATAGAGGCTGTAACTGCCCAGACTGAGGGAAAGATCGGCCAGACTTCGTTGGTGGCCAACCGCCACATAGAGATCTGCCCTGTGATGAATAGCATGAGCACTGCGCAGACTAGTGCTGGACATCACTCGTTTTGCCGTATCCGCATCAACAGTGCCATCCATCAGGCCAAGAGACAGGTCACGCAGCAACTTCACGGCCTGTGCCCAGTTACCAACCTTATAGCTGACCCGAGGCTTGGCAGGGATCGCGTCACGAGCGGCCCTGGCAATGGCAACGGCATGACGATCCACTCCTGACTCTATCAGCTTGTCGTAGTCTGGTGCCGGCCATGCCTTGGAGAGAGGCAGCGCCTTGATCTGCACAGCGGTATCCCCTTCGACGGTGTCGCGGTACGCCGTCCAGCTATCCTTGCGTGCCCCACCAATCTTCTCGCCAAAATCTGCGATCTTGCTCTGTGGCTCGGTCTTGCCAGCCACCGCAGGCTTGGTGGTATCACCGTCACTGAGCCAACGCTTAAACGCCTCGACCCTGACTCTTATACACAAATATTGTGAACTGATTGGCACTTTTCCCGATTTCCAGGATCTGATCTCCTATGTGACTCCCGAACATGGTAACGATCATGCTAACTTTTGCTCTTCATCGTGCGG
>NZ_JAACGC010000076.1:0-17932 GCF_029237385.1 Aeromonas sp. 1HA1 | reverse complement strand
TCTGGCGCTGCCAAAAATCAACGCGTTCTTGAGTGGTCATAGCGGAAATCCCAACGTAGATACGATGGGTTTCAGTGTGCCGAGGTGATCTCAGTAAAAACAGGTGCTGATTCAGGGGCGCTTACCATATTGCAATGGCAAAGCAATCAAGTTCCCAAATCCCCCGGCAGGCATATGGTCCTGATTAGGAAATAGACGGTCATAAGAGTCGAATCCAAGTTTTGGATAGCGTTCCATCGCTTTATCGAGGAGACCCGCGCCCAATAAGCGCGCCCTTTGTGCCGACACTAACTCCGAAAAGAAAATCCATACATGGGCACCGTTACCGGAGCGAGATCGCTCGACCAAACAGGGAACTCCCAGCTCCCCACAAACTTCTCTCAGGGCAGCTACGGTAGGTTGCCAATCTGATTTATCAAAGTCGGCGGCCAGAAAGCGGCACATGTCACCAGGCAACAATGGGTAGATCCCGACGGTGCACTTTCCTGTCAAGTGGGCACGCAGTGTTTGGTCGAGCACCGGTAAAAACTTGCGTTGCTGACAGTCACCACATTTGATTTGTGGTTTTAAGCAGACACCAGGTTTCCACTCATTCGCGCAAGCCACCGAGTAACCGGACTTGCCAGCCTTACTCTCCCAGCGAGTAGCAAATACATCGGCTCTTCCGACGAAACGTTCGGCAAACAGGGCAATCTTCTGCTCTGAGGTAAGAGGTGTGCACGATTGTGGCGCCACAGCTGGACGAACAAACTGGGTACGCTGCATTTCCAGGTGCTTTTTCTCTAGCTCCAGTTCAGAAATCTGCTCAACAAGCTGCCGTAGTCGACGCTCTATCTGTTCAATATCCATTACCGATTACCTATGGCTCCTACCAGCCAACGCCACATTCTGATATGGGCACTTAGCATTGTGGTTTGCCCCCATTCTCCCTGTGCCCACTATAGATAGTCAGGAAAAAAACCAATATACTGTATATAAACACAGCAAACTTTGAACTGGTGAAGGTCACCAGTTCGGATGTATGATCATGAACATGAAATCGATACAGAAATCTCGCCGAACAAGTCTCTCTCATTTCTCTGGCCACGAAACTTTTCCCCTGCGTCAAATGTGGCTAAAGAAAGTGTTCGATCAAGCGACAGATGGAGCTCTTATACCTAAGTCAACATTTACTGATGACTCAGCTATTGCTGCGTTTGGCGTTGGGAAGAACATGGTTGCCTCTATTCGACATTGGGCCCTAGCGTGCGGGGTCATGTTCGAGGTTGACGATGGTTACCGCGTTAACTGCTTAGCCAGAGAGATTCTTATAGATCAAGGGCTTGACCCCTATGCAGAAAACCCCTCAACAGCTTGGCTCGTCCATTGGCAGCTTGCGGGCAGATGCTTTCGTTCGACGACATGGCATTGGCTGTTTAACCATGTAACCTCTCCAACCTTCAATCGCCAAGAGCTTGAAGAGCCTTTGGTAAAGTTCGCCCGTGAGCTTGACCCCGGTCATCGCCTATCAACCGCAACGATCTCTCGTGACTTAGATACATGCATTCGTAGCTACGCCCCTCGCTCAACAGGTGGAACACCTGAAGATTTTGCAGAACCACTCTTAAGTGAATTGGGGTTGTTGCAAGAGGTATACAATGGCCAATACGCCTTCCGGCGAGGCCCTAAAGCCTCTCTACACGATGGTATTTTCGCATATGCACTTGTCGATTTCTGGGAGCGCAAAGCGGCAGGCCTGAGTTCTCTGGCATTTGAAACCATCGCTTACGCAGAAGGCTCACCAGGTCGGGTCTTTAAGCTCGATGAAGAGTCGATAGCCCAACGGTTGATCGCTCTCTCAGATTTCACAGGCTCAAAACTTGAATGGACAGATTCCGCCGGTTTAAGGCAAGTCCACCGTAAAGGCTTATCACAGGAAGACATCGAAAACATGGTTAGGCGCGCCTATGAGTGACAATAAGCAACAAACTCTGTCGGAATTTGTCCAGATTTCGCGTCAATACCAGCGTTCTATTCGAGTGGATACCGACATTGGCAGAATAGATGCGTTATCTAGCTACATATGTCATACAACTGCGGAGTTGGTGGTTGACGGGATGTGCAAGCAACTCTCCAACACCAACCAACGCAGCTTCACTTGGACTGGCCCTTTTGGGGGGGGGAAAAGCTCCCTCGCAATTACATTGGCTAGTTCGTTGCATGCTGATAAAAATTTGCGAGCAAAGGCACGCGAAGTTTTGCGCCTGGACTCTCAGTCCACATTCGACGAGTCATTCCCTGTTCGAGATGGATGGCTAATCATACCGGTAGTTGGCCGACGCGGCAGTGTCTTGTCAGGCATATCCACTGCGCTAAAAAAAGCTCAGTGCAAACCAGACGATAAAAATAACCAACTCAACTCCCAAACGCTCATTGCCGAATTACTCAAAGAGTCTAAAAATAGACCACACGATGGTGTGCTAGTTATTATTGATGAGATGGGTAAGTTCTTGGAGGCCTCTGCACTTGGGGCCGGAGATGATGTTTATTTTTTCCAAGAACTTGCTGAGGCAGCAGCACGCACAGAAGGTCGGTTAATTGTTATTGGTGTGCTACACCAATCATTTGTTCAATATTCCGCCAGACTCGGCCTCGACACTCGTGAAGATTGGGCGAAAGTACAAGGCCGCTATGTTGACTTGCCATTCGTAACTGCCAGCGATGAGGTAGTGGAACTTATTGGCCGAGCAATTGAAACTAAGTTAAATCCTGACTGGATGGATAGCGCATCCAAAGTCATCGCTGATGCGATTCGCTTACGCCGTCCCGCTGTGGGGCAAGATTTCGCCAAGGCTCTAGCCAAATGCTGGCCGCTTCACCCTGCTATGGCGGCTCTCATGGGGCCAATTTCCAAAAGACAATTTGGGCAGAATGAGAGAAGCACTTTTGGCTTCTTGTCATCAGTTGAAGCTCACGGCTTCCGCTCATACCTTAATTCAACCCCTGTCAAAAAAGGAACTTGGTATCGTCCGAGTGATTACTGGGACTATCTGCGTTCAAACTTGGAACCAGCTATTCTCGCATCCCCTGATGGACATCGTTGGTCGCAAGCTGTAGAAGCCATTGAACGAGCAGAAGCCAGGACGAATGACCCGTTAATAGTAACGCTGCTCAAGAATATTGCTGTCATTGATTTATTTCGCAATGGTTCAGGCCTAGCTGCTGACTCAGCCATTATCAGCTCACTATTCCATGATACGACGCATGAAGAGCTTGAAGCTGCACTGCAAAAACTTTCTGAGATCCAAGTAGCCCTCTATAAAAGCTATACCAGTTCTTGGTCTGTCTTTGAGGGTAGTGACTTTGATATTGACGCAGCAATCAAACAAGCTCTTGTTACCTCATCAGGCATTGATTACACGCAGCTCAGCAAACTTATGGGCCTCAGACCAGTGGTTGCAAAACGCCACTACCATGCAACGGGAACCATGCGCTGGATGGATCTGAGACTATCCAGTATTGAGCAGACAGAGAAAATTGCGTCTAGTTTTGCACCCAACAGGGGTGAATTTGGGCTATTCATTCTTGCCTTACCAAGCCTGGGTATGAGCATTGATGAAGCAATCCAACGAGTACAAGGTTGCGCCAAGCTTAGGCCTTGGCCCGTAATTGTGGGGATTCCTAGTAACCACTCTCGTATAACTGAACTCTCCTCTGAAATTTTAGCTTTAGAGCAGGTCAAGAAACGGCATGAACTTTCCGGTGATCCCGTCGCTAGGAGAGAAGTTAATGCTCGTTTGGCTGCAGTAAGGGCTAATTTAGAGGAACAACTCCAAACAGCAGTGTCTCTGACATCTTGGTATGACGGAGAGAAGCAGACATCCACCTTTAGGTATGGATTGAAGCTCTCACCAATAGCCTCAGAACTTGCAGAGAATTTGTTCAACAATTCCCTTCCGATTTTTAGTGAACTCGTCAACAGAGATACTTTATCGAGCAGCAGTGTGAAGGCTCGTCGGAACTTGCTGCATGCGATGGTTAGTGCAGAAAACCAAGCCGCTCTTGGGTTTGAAGGATTTCCCGCTGAACGCGGTCTTTACGAGGCACTACTAAAAAGAACAAAGCTGCATCGACAATGCGATTCTGGCTCATGGCAGTTTATGCCTCCTAGGAATGGTGTTGCCAATGACTTTGTATCGATTTGGAAGGCAACCAGATCTTTATTTTCGGATACAAGCATTCAGGTAGGAGCCCACAATATTTACAATTTGTGGAATGCTCCTCCATATGGCTTGAAACAAGGCATCCTACCTGTTGTATTCACCGCGTTTATATTGGCGCACAAAGCTAATATCGCTGTTTACAAGGACGGTATGTTTATACCACGATTCTCTGATTTCGATATCGATGAGTGTCTCCAGGACCCTACTCGCTTCTCGCTACGTTGGGTTGCGATCGATGAAGACAAAAGTCGCCTTCTTGAAGGGATTTCAAGGTTGCTGGCGGAGATCGGTGAAGGCTCAGGTGCCGCTGAACCGCTAGAAGCTGCGCGAGGCCTTGTCGCTATGGTATTCAATCTACCAGAGTGGACTCGTCGTTCTCAACGTTTGAGTGATACAGCTAAAGCAATAAGAGATATGCTTTTAAAGGCAAGCGATCCGCACAGAGTTCTATTCGTCGACTTGCCCTCTCTGCTCAATACATCGAATGGCGAAATATATGTAAATGCTCTACGTGAGCCCTTACAAGAGCTAGCAAGTGCTTATGACAAGATGCTTACGGCAGCTGGAGATAAAATGCTGGAAGCTCTTGATGCCAGCGATTGCGATCTGGAAGCATTACGTGTACGTGCCCGTTCGGTTTCTGGTGTATCAGGTGATCTTAGACTCGACGCATTTGCGACACGGTTGGCAAATTTTGATGGGAGCCCAACATCGCTGGAAAGCATTCTTAGCCTTGCGGCGGAAAAACCCCCACGTGATTGGGTAGATAGACATATTGATGCGGCATATCTTGAGCTTGCAAAATTTGCACACCGATTCCGTGAAACAGAAGCGTTTGTATCCGTGCAAGGTCGTGAGCCCCATAGTGAAGCGATCGCAGTAGTGATCGGTGCCGGCTCGGATACCAAGACGATTTCACGTTCTTTCGCTATACCCGAACAATATCGTCAAACCATTGAAAGAAAAGCGGAAGAAATCACGTCAATGTTGGAAAGTGATGGTTTAAAAACAGAGGTATTATTAGCAATCCTAGCCAAGGTCGGGATGAAACTAGCCTTAGGTGAGAAGGAACCAAACCATGATTGAACGACATGTTCTTGGGATATCTGGGGGGAAGGACAGTGCCGCATTGGCGGTCTATATGCGTGACCACCATCCAGAGCTTGAAATAGACTATTTTTTCACCGATACCGGAGAAGAACTGCCCGAGGTTGAAGAGTTCCTAGGGAAACTTGAGGGGTATTTGGGTAAACCGATTATCAGGTTGAATCCAGGCAGGGACTTTCGATTCTGGCTTCGTCAGTACAACAATTTCCTACCTAGCCCTCAGACACGTTGGTGCACCCGTCAGCTAAAGCTTGCACCATTTGAGCAATGGGTGAAGCCATGGCTTGTTGCTGGGGATATGGTTACGTCCTATGTTGCTATTCGTTCAGACGAAGAGTATCGCGAAGGTTATTCTTCTAAAGCAAACAACCTATTAGTGAAGATGCCATTTCGTGAGGCTGGAATTAATAAGGCCGCTGTGATAGATATTTTAGAAAACTCAGGAATTGGATATCCAAAATATTACGAATGGCGATCTCGCAGTGGCTGCACATTTTGCTTCTTCCAGCAGAAGATTGAATGGGTTCGTCTTCGGGAAAGGCACCCAGAAGCCTATGAAGAGGCTAAGGCATTAGAGAAGGATGCTTTAGAGCATGGGTCACCCTTTACTTGGTCAAAAGGTGAATCTCTGACTGATTTGGAGAATCCAGAGCGTATAGCGGCGATAAAGACGGAATACGAGAGTCGGCGGGCACGGCTACGTAATAATATTCCAATTAATCCATTGAGACCCATAAAGTCCTCACCTGAAGATATTGATGATATTTACGGCATCGATGAAGGGAACGGCTCTTGTAATATCTGCCACAAGTAAGTAGCCCTCCTTGGCTTAAGTGAAATATGTCGACGCTGCCTTATTTAGCTTGTCTTAAAAGGTGTTCAATAGCATCCTCAAGTGTTGAAAAAATGCGATTTGAGCACTGGCGGACCATTTCGAAGTAGCGGCTTACAGTCGCATCTTTGATTTGGTCTACCAAAATAATTTCTTTCCCCAACGCCTTGGCAAAGCCCACCTCCAAAGCCAATGAGTATCCTCCAGGGTTGGTTGATTCCATGTTTGCCAAGATAATGTCAGATTGCTGAATAGCATCCAAATCCCATTTGGTGTATTTGATTGGATCCTCAATGTTGTGGGCGCTGGGATCAAGCAACTCATATATTCCTGTTAAATGAGAAGTTACGAGCACCTGCCACTTAGAGCTGAACCCACCTGCCAAGTAGACTTTGCTAGATGAAAGTATTGCTGACATTGGATTCCTTTTTGAAGTTCATTTCAGCGATCGCCACAGTGAAGGGTGTAGCCATAGCTCGTGAATAAAACACTTCACCCTGTTTGAACAATATCCAGGCGATTACAAAAAGCAACACAGCCTGAACAGGCCAAGGAGCGACTTGTTCATAGGGATACAGCAGTTTCGGGTAAAAAATAATGCAAGCTACGTAGTCAAAGCCAATGATCGATAGAGCAGTCCCTACGCCGTTGCATAGCAGCGAGATGAACATGAACCGTCGACCAAGCGATGCAGCCTCGGCTGAAACGGAAAGCGCAACGCTACGCAAGTCGTTGTAGCTCCAGTCCTGAACGAAACTACCGACTTGCTGTGCTTCCACCCACTTGGAAAACCATACATACGGTTGCCGCTTCTTAAGCTTAACCTCATCTAATCCCTTTAATATTTTCGTCTTTTTAAGCAAAGATTTAATTCCATGATCATACACAGCTATCAGAGTATGACCCAAAGCGAAAAGCAATCCAGCGATCGTGAGAGCTGTACCACTAGAGTTCCCAAGCTTGGAAATCATTTGAAGGTGTGATGGTCCTAAGTGCATTACGACTAAGCCGAGAGCCAATACAGCTCCCGGAACCCAGGCTCCAATGAGGTCGTTGAAGAATTTAGCAAGCGTGTCCATCGCCTCATCAATTTTCATTCATCACCTTCATGATTTTACCTTTGTTATCATCTTGAATAGCCTGGACAGCTGCCTCAATGTCTGCATCAGATAGGAATGGAGCCTGAGCGAAGACCAATCCCTGTTCACCATTAAGCTTCGCAGCCAGATGTCCACGTCCTAGCAGTAATTCTGCCCCAGGCCTGTCCAGCGCAATCTTAGAAGTCGCTTCACTGGACACCTTCAAGATCAAGCGGTTGCCTAAGTTTTCACGAAGCTGCATGGGCATCACATCTTTATCTGGCCGCTGGGCCGCAAAGATCAAATGGATACCTGCCGCGCGGGCCTTTACCCCCAAGCGTTGAACAGCAGCACCAACCGCCGTCTTGTACGCGTCGTCAAGCATCCAATCGGCAAACTCGTCGTGGACCAGAAAGACCATAGGCAGGCGCTCTTCGGCATGCACCTTTGCGTTGTAGGTTGAAAGATCGCGAGCTCTGGCTTGAGCAAAAGAACGATAACGGTCCTCCATCTCTTGTACTAGTGCTCCAAGCACTTCGGAGGCCTTCTCTTTGGTTGTAATGATCTCGTCGCGCATATGCGGCAAATCCGCCAAGGGAGCGTAGTCCACGCCCATCTTGGGATCGATCAAGATGATCTGTGCCAAGTCCTTCGAATTGGTAGCGGCTATGTCCAGAAGCAAGGCTTGGATGAGCACCGACTTGCCACTACCGGTTGCGCCTGCCACGAGCGAATGCGGCTCATGCGAGGAGAGCCCGCCGAATTCGGCTCCGAGGTTCAGATACAGCAGTGCGCCGTTAATCTCTTGCAGCCCCAACAGGAAGGACGTGTTGATGCCAGCGACGTTGCGATTGAGCTCGCGGCACGACCAAAGTTCCCACAGGGAGACAGCCTGACGCTTGGCCCCGGCGACCGTCACCACGATCTCGCCAGGCTTGGGCTGGACTGTGACGAGGTTGATTGCGTGCGTAGTCAGGAGCTGCGTACGTTTGTTCTCAATGTCCTCCACACGCAGCCGGTCGGAGCCAGCCAGGCGCACCAGGCAACCGTTTGGGGTAAGACGAGTACCAATAATCATGGCCTGCAGGCCGTAGCTATTCAGTGCAACTCTGAGCTTTTTGGTAACTTCCTGCGCCCACCCCTCACGCTCCGCATCAGCTTGCGCGCCACCCGCGAACTTAACCGAAACCAACTTAGCAAGCGAAGAGCTAATGTTGGCAGACGCAGGAGATGCCACCGTAGAGGTAGCTTGAGTATCTTCTTCAACCGGAACCATAGAGGCAGGAGGCGTCTCTGTGCTGGGGAGCACAGGCTGAACGGTGTGTGTGGTCTCAATGATCGGCTCTATGGGGCTACTTACAAGCAGCCCCATGGCTGCAAGCCACGGTACCCGTGGAGCTGGCCTCTTGAAACCGTGACCAGCCCAGGGCTGGTGAAAGCCCAGCCCTGCACGCACCTCAAAGCCACTCTCCCCTTTGGCGTAGCCTTCAGTAAGCTTTCGCAAGTCGGGTCGGTCGAAGACCTCTTGCCAAGCCTGGACACCATCAATATCGTCAAGCAGCACTTGAGCGGAAGCGGAGGTAGAACCAGCGTCAGAGGTGTGAACAAAAACCTGCGAATAACCGCGCAGGGAAATCTCCACATCGCCTTCGCGAAGCTTTGCCCTTGCCCTCTCCATCAAGTCAGTCATGCCAGGTGGGATCTCGGCGTCGATGAGCATATCGGCCAAGCGGGCAAGCCACACATCGCGATCGAGACGGCCAGGATCGCCGAAGAGGGCCTCGCGGAACATGCCCAACGTTGCGAGCAGCTGATCCTTGGAGTCGCTGCGCGCCTTAGCTAACCCTTCGGTACCAACATACTTCGACTCAACAATCGTGATGACAACCCGAACCCCCTCTTCGCGCTCTTCGACATTGAGCGCTAGGATGTCCGCGATGCGGCTCTCCGGCTGCGATAGCCAACTTGCATAGTCGTCTAGCAAGAAGTAAGCAGTCAATACTTGCTCCCCACCTGCAGCAGCCTTGAACTCTTCAGCCAGCAAGTAGCGGCTAAGTACTAGGCCAATCATTTCACCAGTGGAAACGCCGCGCTTAGCTGCACGTAAGACAATATCACCGGAGATCGAAAGCGCATCGCGTTTGGCTTTGTCGGCTGCGGCTAGGATTTCGTCACCACTAAGCTTTAGGTTCAGCTCTTCCAATCTCCGGCGGACTAGTACGCTCAGCAACCGTAGTTCGGAAGTCGAGCTGACGATCATGTTGCGACCATTGGTCGAGCCGCGCCGATAACGGACAACTGTGATGTTGTTGTGCAGGAGCTGACGCTTATCCAGCAGTTCGTCGTAAGTCGCAACCCATTCCGCAAGATCATGTGCATCCTTGATCATCCCAGCCAAGAGAGGATTTTGTAGAGAGATGCGCCTAGCCGGGAGGAAATGCTTGTCAGGCAAAGCATCGGTCTGGCGGCAAACAGCAGCCACGGCAGACACATAAGCCCAGCCGGAGGCTGTCTGCCAAGGACAAGTCAAGAAAGAGGTCGATTTTAGCTCATTCTCGCCTGAGACACTGCGATAAGACCAACGAGATGGAGCATGCTCAAGATTGGGCCGGTCATTGGTCCACGGAACCGATAACCATTTGACCTCCGCTGCACGAGAAACCACATCATGCAGAAACGCTACATCGAAGGCTTTGAAGCCTTGTGAATTTTCACGGGGAGTGGACGAAATCGGGGTCACTGAGATACGCAGCTTCGAGATAAAGTTGTCACTGGTCTCACTGACAACCGGCAGCTCTTGATCGTTGCTGGCCTTGTTGACTAGTTCACCATATACGCTGCGAAGCTTAGCCTGATCAGAGTGACGAACCGACACGCTACATTGAAGATTTCCATGCTCTTGACTCGAAGATAGCGCTCGCACAGTCGCCAGAGGTAGTTCGGCAGCATCGGCGTTGTAGAGCACTACACTGAGGTTTGCAGCCTCATGCGGCTGCAAACTGACGTAGCGCTCCAGAAGCTCACGAACCTGCTTAGCGGCAGCCGCTGGATCGACATCAGTCATAGATCCCTCGGAGACTCTCGTAGGAGCTTCCAGCAGGCTATAGCCGTTGAGCGTACTACTTTCAGACACCAATTGAGGAGCACCGCTCATATTGAGGACTGCGATCTCCGGATAAAACGGGTGCGCGATTTCGTCGGAGAGCTCACGCATAAAAATTTCGCGGTCGCCATACAGAATGCTATTACTTGAGAGCAAGTGGGTGGCAAATCCCGCTACACGCTTAGACTTGATCGCCAGCGCCTTCATACGCTCTGGATGCCAAGGTGGAATGATCAAAGCTGGGTTGCTACCTGCCACTCTGGCCGTACCTACCGAGAGCACTTCCATGACAAGCTTGGCGCGGCAAACATCGCCGCGGGCATGGGCCATCAAAGCCGTAAGCAACTTACTGTAGGACTCGGCTTGGCGCATTACTGCCTCACCGTGCAAACCAGTGGAAACAAAGTCCTCCATCGCCTTGATGTAGTCCGCTTCGAAATTGTCCCACGCAGCTCGAATCTCGTCGTACTGCAACTGTACCAATCGACCTTCGTCGGCAAGATCCTTGAGTCGCTTCTTAATCTCAAAGCGCAAGCTGCGAAGTTTATTTGCTGCGGGGACGAGCGAGCCAGCGTTTGTCGAATAAGTCGCTTCCAAGGTTCCAGTATCGATCAGCGACACGTTTTGAACCCCGCCTTTCTTACTTACAAGCCGACGCGAGACTTCTGTGCAACCGACCGCCCCCTTCTCCAAAAGACGACGCATGTCGGCAACCATAGACAAACCTATTGACGTAGGCTTGTAGCTCCATAAAAGCTGGGTCTTGGCCAGAACAGTTTCATTACCTTTGAAGACTTGCACCAATGCGACATCGAATTTGATCTGCAGCGCTATCCGTGAAAGCGAGGAGTTGGGCCGGACCTTACTTTTCTTATCGCTACGCAGCGCCTTCTCTTTGGCGAAGAAATCCTCGTAGTCAAATAATGGGTCAGGCAAGTCTGCGTTACCGAGTCGCTCAACCTTCCAGTCTACTTTTGAGCCCATTAACTCCTTCAAACCCCGATACATCGCCGAGAAGTAGCAGCCAACATCGTAGTTGAAGCGCTCTCGCCACTCCTTGCGGCCCTTAGTAACAGTGAAGCGCAGGATGCGCCCACCTTCAGGATCACATAGTCCAGCATGCAAGCTGTTGACTACCCGCGCGAAGCCGTCGAGGAAGTCGTGGCACTCTATAGGTTTGCCATACAAACCCTTTTCCCATCGAGCACAGAGCTTTGCGTCTTGCTCGAGTAAGCGCCGGTGTTTGACAAAAAACTTCTCATCCTCTTCGTTAAAGTCGGACTGTCGTTCACGTGTCTTCAAGTCCTCTAACTGCTTGCGACTCTCTGTATCCAGAAAATCCTCTTGGTCGCAATCATTGTTAAAGAATTGGATAGTTGAATCGGCCAAACCAAGCTGCCTCTCCCTAGGCTTGTCAAAGGCCAACTTGACGCCATCACCTTCCCACTCGAACTGCGCTAGGGCTGTGACGGCATCAGGATCACCCGCCGGGGCCGTAGTGAAAGCCACCAGGGCCTGGAGCGCGCCTTCGTTGATCTCTGCCGCATTGGCTTCGATTCGCTCTACGAGCTCTTCATCGTCGAGTGGCTGGCCGTTCTGCCGCAGTTTTTTGAGCAACGGTGCCCGCTGAGTGAAAAGCTTAGCGAAGGCGTTCTGCCAAGGCTTGCGTCTTGTCGCGTAGATTTTAGCGTTGGAAAAAAAAGAACTATCCCTTGGTAAACCAGCTTTAGGCAAAGCGAAGCCGATCGCATCGCGGATGGGTAGTCCTCGCATGGAGATAGCTTCAACAATATCGGAACAGAACTCGCTAAGTTGCACCAACGAGAGTTCAGAGGAAGAAAGCAACCCACCAAGTGCGGCATGGAACACGGCGCGGTCCTCTGAAACTGGTGAGAGGCCGCCAACATGAAGGGTCGCTTCGACCCAAGGTTCAGAGTCGGTGCGAATTTCCTTAGCGCCGATAGCCATTACATGACCAAGTGTATCGGCGAGATTATGCTCATTGCCGTTTGCGGTCAGGATCGCTGTCTTGGCAGTCACCGCGTTGTTGCGCACATAACCGGCGTTATGAGAGATCAAAATTTCCGAGGGCAAACCTTGGCCCTCGACTAACGTTCCCGGAATCATAAGGTCCACATGATCCGATAAATCCGGGTTGGCAAGGATCGCACGTGCCACGGCTGCAATCTGGCTGGCTGATAGCTTATCAAGTCGGAAAAGAGCTGCCGAATCGCTCAACTGGCCAGGATTGGAAATACGCTTGGCGAGAATGATCGCGCCAACACGCCCAATGATACGATCGGTCAGCATGCAGCCTCTCCCTTGAACGCGAACGGGTTTTCAACAAACGAGCATGAATCGGAAAGCCTGCGGACCAAACCCAAACCATTGAGTCTGGCTTCCAGATTGTCCCTGTTTTCACAGAGCTCCACTTGGTCGACCAACTTGGCGTCAACCAAACGAGCACCTTCGGCGTCGCCGAGAACCAAGCCATAACGTCGTTTAACTTCTGCTAGAAATTCGTCGAACTGCATACGGTCGTCAACGACTGCAACTACGATTGATTTGAGGAGATGGTCGTTGGGCGCATAGCGAATGCGTCGCGAGAGCCTGCGGGAACTGAGCCCTATCGCTCGCGACCAAGACGCATGTATCTTGCCTACATGCTGCCCATGCCGGTAAAGCGCGCGTTTAACTAATTCCTCCACAAGGTCATCCGCATTTTTACCTGCGTAGTCCTCATCACCCAAGCCATCGGTGGGCGGCCACTGGAATTGATCACACATGAGCTTGATGCGCTCTGCGTCGGAAAATTCACTTGATGCGGCCATACACCACAAGGGGTCTTGCCGAATAGCTTCAACGTGGACGCGAACGGCCTTGGCTGGTAACCCCTGATTGTACTGGTAACTATCGCCCGATAGCGCACGAACCTTTGTACGCTCCTTGGAGACAATTTCGCAGACAATCTCGACGGGATCATCATCCCCAGCAATGCGCTTCGCCCGCTCAAGGAAGTAGAGGAGCATGTTTAGACCGGATATGGTGATGATATGCTCCAACGCATCGTAGATTGGCATATCCTTGGCGAGAATGGACAACCAGTCTTCGCAGATTTGGTCAAAACGCGCACTGGTGGTCTCTGGCAAATAGCCCAGTGGGCGCGGATCATCGGCACACTGCGGTTCACCTTGCAGAGCAAGGGCCAGCCTGTTCATCGGGGTCTCACGATCAAACAGCCTCTTAACCAAAATCTCGCCCAATAGCGCACCCTTTTGTGCCCGTGTGAGCATCAAATAGAGCAGTTCACCCGAGCGCGCAAAGAAACGTCGATCATTACTCATATTGCCGCGTGAGTCGATTTCCAAGTCCTCATAGAGGGCATCTGGGCCAAAGGGGAAAACGAACTTCGAGCTCCAACGCTTGTTGCTAAAGGATTCAAAAGAGGATGACCTCAACAGCTCAATAGCTTTGGCAAAATCGTCAAAGCTGGAGAACGAGCGCCGAAGGTAGGCCATATCATTATCACCATTACCCGTTTTTCCCTGGTCAAACCTCTCAAACCACTCCTTCCACTTATCCTCGTCTGGCAACGTACTATCAGCGATAAACTCAACGTAAGGATTGTTGAACAAAAGGCCCCGCAAGCGGATCTGCCGCTGAGGCTGAAACTTGATCGTACCCTCCATACCCTCGTGGGCGCGTAGCGGATTATCCAAGTTCGAACCAAGCACACCCAAGAACTCCAGCACTGTCAGATGTGGAAGCTGCTCGTCATAGAGCCGATGTCCCCAGATGTTCTCGTCAACGCAAAAATCGACGCGCTTGATCACCGGTCTCTTAATAATCTCGTTCATACCCCCCTCTCCACATTCACAGGACGAGTAAAGGCGCGGCCGCCCGGCTCTATATCGATGAAATTAAGCGTCAGCGAAGAAGTGTCGCTGTAAATTTCTTCGTCATCTTCGGCAAATCCCACCTTACGCACGAGCTCCGCTTTGCGCAGCAGCTTGGCTTTGAAAGCCAGCAAGTCTTCAAGGCATTCGTTGGAAAAGCTCGCTGGCAGCGCACCATTGGCAACACGTGAGAGAAACTCATGACGGATCGGCGTAAGGTCGAAAACGACGGAATGGCCGAGGCTAGGCGACAGCGACACTTCAAGCTGCGGTCGGCCGGTTTCTTCATCAAGTTTGATAGCCATCCCCATCCCCCTATGTCTGTGTGAGGATGTCTCATGCTCGCAAAGAACGCTGACTCTGCTTTGGGTTAAGCCACCTGAGCTTGCAATGAAAATGCGGTCTACATTCTCCAATAGCAAACCAGTAATAACTCGGTTGAGCCCCTTTGTTATGCACCCACGGGTTTTTTCACTAACAGGCACCTTAGCTTTGAGTGCTTCAATGATCTCCAAGTAGTCACCTGCAAAGCAAAAGACGGTCATCGACCAATAAAGATATCCGGGATTGATTTCCGGCAGAGTGAAATAGAGCCTTCGCCGCTGGGCTTCGAGCATATCCAAGAATTCGGAAGCCCCCCCCTCCAAACGCATACCTTCATGCCCTTCTAAATAGGCGTCCTGTGCCGCACGAAACTCTACGCTCGCACCATAAATAGGGTCATTACCCACTAAGAGCTCAAAGTCAGCTTGTAGTCGAGAATCGTCCTTGCCATAGACCAAGAGTCCATCAACTGCGTTAGTGGTCTCCACACCCACACCGAAGCTGGCCATAGCCCTAAAGACCGGCCGATCTGAAGCCCTACGCTTGGGTAAGTTAGATCCAAAAGCATTAGCGTAAATATTGGCCTTACCGATATTCATCCCCTCTTGGATCTTGGCCACATCCGCACAGGTCATCAGGTTCTCTTTTGCCTCCTTGGCGTCCGAGTAACCAAGGACAATGTTCGAGCACAACGCCAATAAATCACGCACAGGAAGATGTAAACCGTTGAGCCGTGCGATCTCAACCAGATCGCCTAAGCGACGCGTAAACTGCCTACCGGTATCCTCGCCAAGTAACCTACGACGGTTCTCGTCTATAGGGCAAACCTTACCGTTAGCAATCAAAAAACAGTCTTTACAGTTGTTCCATTCAGGGTGGCCTGCTACCACCTTAACAACTTCGTCCAAAGTCTCTCGGGTAGTGCTGCTGAGATCGAAGACGGAAAGTCGAACTGGTGCCGAGCTGGCTTTGAGGAAATGGTCTTGCAGTGGTTTGCGCAGTGGATGAACTCGTCCTTGACGCTTTCCCAAATCACGCAGGCGATCAAGAAGTTGCCCATGGTTTGCCGCCAAGATAATGACTTCGGAGTCGTCACCTCCGAGCACTGACTTTTCCAACCGTAGCAGAGGTAGGTCACTCTCCTCGCCGTTGAACTCAGAGAGATCCTTAATGAATACAACCAGTCGGCCATCATTCAATGACAATTCCTTCACATTACCTTTGCTCGCCCATTCCTTAGAATCACCACCGAGACGAGTCCATAAAGCACGGCAGTGATAAGTCTTCCCATCACCAGCCGTTCCTGCGATTAAGACAGAGCCAGGAACCTTGGACTCGATGTGATGAACCATTTTATCGAGCTGCGGTGTTGAAAGTCGGATTGGCTGAACTTTTGCTCTGCCAATTGCACCAACCACATATTCGTCAAACATTGTTAAATTGTTCGATGACGGGCCATAGCTACGCAGTAACCTAACCCATGCGCTAGCGGGTGGAACGCGGCTCTCGGTTTGGCATTGGGAAGACGAATTGCTCATAATCGCGCGCTCTCCTTGGGCTTCTCGCTTTTTAGGGCGCACAACAATGCGCACATAGTGTTTCCCAATTTTACAGGGCTGACACTGGTAATTACTGTGAACTGACTGGTAGCTGACATCTTCATCTCTGCGGGGATGGGGTAATTCTGCTTCTCGATGCAGCCCCCCCACGGTGCGTAATCATTCTTGTAAAAAACAACTGCTCTCTTACACAGGACCTGTCACATCCAGCTACGCTCACCGCCACGTTCGAGCTGGATTTCGGCGGCATGGATATGGCGAACCTGACAGCGTCGGTTGTTTGTTGGCCAGATTCATCTTGGTGATATGACGCAAGCATGCCCGATAGGCAGACTCATGCAAGCAAAGACAGATTCAGAGACTATCATTTCATTTGTATGCCATATAGTGTCAGCGGTTTGCCACTGCCATTGTTTTATGCTGATGTTCTCATTCTGGAAGGCGTTGGTCACCTGCCAAATAGGTATACAAGCCCAGTTTCAAAATCTGTTTCTCTATGTTCAGTCTGCCAGACGACCACCGCGCTCAGTGAGCTCCTTAATCGAAGAACTAACGACATTGTGCAAAACGGCAACCCATGCATCGTGGTACTCCTTGTCAGTTCTCAATCTCTTATCATCTTTCCCCTCCTCAACCTTAGTGGTTTTGTTGGGATGCTTGACGACTCCAAAAACACTGCAATGTTCATCGATAACATCGGCATTCCAATGTACTCCCGCATCCGCGCAGCTCTGCATTACAGAATTGAACCCGGCTTCCGAGTCACCATGGAATCCGAAAACCCTTGTACTTAACGTATGTTTTGGCCGCAGATCCTCGATGTCGACCTCAATAACCATGAGAGGCCATCCGGAATAATAAAGCTGAGCAACGTGAAAGACTCTTGGCTTACCGGTTTTCTTGTTGATGTATGCTCCCTTGCCGTTACACGGTTTTGGTAGCTCGCAACAAGTCGTTGATATGTGCTGGTAACCGACTTGAGAGACAAGATCGGCGATCACCATTTTAAATAAATTGAATCTCTCCGTAGCCTGAGCCAGCTTGATCTCATGGTCAGAGTCGTCGCGATTAAACCCATAGTCCAACTCTTGAGCAGAACCTTCTTCAGTCGCATGTCCGACCCCAGCCTCACTAGGCGCGACGTTGCTATCTTCTTTCACTATGGGCGACACTCGTTTCAATTCTTTCCCTGGTTGTACACGCACATACATCCCAGATCCAAAAGTGAAGCTGAAGCCTATTTCACTGACAACATCGAGCTTTCGACCAATCTTGGGTATTTGAGGAATGTTTAATTGCGGATCAGGATCTGGCCTGTTTATCTCTGGGCGCTTCCCTCCGACTGGATCGATGCTGATAGCCTCACGATGACTGGGATGATATATATCTACAGGTTTTAGGTATTCAAAGTAGGGGTTGTGCAGTCCAATGATCTCATCCGCATGGAATAAAGCTGGATCACTTTCACTGAAAGCGCCGAACATAGCGATGTTCCATCCTTTCAAATTTGGGGGAATAAAATCAAAATTCCATTCTGATGTTTCCGAGTCGAGCAGTGACTGATAGATACTACCGAAGCTCCTTCTTGCGTCTTTGTCAAACAGGAGCCAGACAAGATGATGTTTTGCTTTGTTGGAGCGAAGGTTGGTCAGTGGGTAATCAGACATTCTATTAAACCGAATGGTACTGACATCTCCACTTTCATCCTGACTCTTATACACAAATATTGTGAACTGATTGGCACTTTTCCCGATTTCCAGGATCTGATCTCCTATGTGACTCCCGAACATGGTAACGATCATGCTAACTTTTGCTCTTCATCGTGCGGCC
>NZ_JAACGC010000075.1:0-18503 GCF_029237385.1 Aeromonas sp. 1HA1 | reverse complement strand
GCAGGGCTCTGAGGGTAGAATTAGTCATGGCGTATCACCTCTGTTGATTGAGATTCTTCGCGGGAATCAATCAGCAGGATACGCCACCTTCTCTATCTCCCCCATACACCAGAAATCACCATAACTCTGTTGGAAGATAGGTTCTGTCCTCTGACTTCCGTTAACGCAAATATGGTGGGATTAAACATTGGCTGACCTTCTCTATCCAAAAGGACAGGAAGGCGTTCACCTGAGGTGAGCATGAGAGTCTTAACACGGTAGCCAGTGGACACTTTGTTTACACTTTTATAAGGTATACGATAGCCCTATCTTAGGCTCTAATTTTGAAAAGTGTAAACAACAAAAAATCCCAGTAAACACAAGGCTTACTGGGATATTATTTACATAATAACTAGAGGTATATCCTAGAACGGGATGTCGTCGTCGAAATCCATCGGCGGCTCGTTATATACCGGCGGTGCAGACTGGGGCTGTTGGGCCGGACGGCTGTATCCACCTTGCGGCGGCTGCATGTTCTGCTGCGGCGCGGCGGCAGGACGGGCCTGGTTCATTGGCTGCTGGGCGGGCATGCCTTGTTGTGGTTGACCCCAGTTGCCCTGGGGCTGGCCGCCCATGTTCTGACCGGCGCCACCTTGCGGACGGCCACCCAGCATCTGCATCACGCCGCTGAAGCTGTCTACCAGCACCTCGGTGGTGTAGCGCTCCTGGCCGCTCTGATCCTGCCACTTGCGGGTCTGCAGTTTCCCTTCGACATAGACCTGGGAGCCCTTCTTCAGGTACTCGCCTGCCACTTCGGCCAGCTTGCCCATGAACACCACGCGGTGCCACTCGGTACGCTCTTTCTGTTCGCCGGTCTGCTTGTCGCGCCAGGTTTCAGAGGTGGCCAGGGTGATGTTGGTCACGGCACCGCCACTCGGCATGTAGCGCACTTCCGGGTCTTGTCCCAGGTTACCGATCAGAATGACTTTATTGATGCCTCGACTGGCCATAATCTCTCTTCCACCCTTTATATACCGGCCAGGCCATATGCCCGGACCAATTCAACATATCGTTTGTTTTCTGTCAGATAGGCAACATCGCTGGACGATACTGTCACTCAAGTGATGATTGCACCCGGTTCAGTCGGCCTGCTGGCCAAAGCCCCGCTTTCAGATTTTGCCCGCAATAGTAACAGTTGGCGCGAACGAGCGCACATCTTCCTGTCCGTTCAGCCTTCAGCCAAGGCATAGGCCGAAGGATTAACTTACACGAGGCCGACCTTGACCAGCAAGCGGGCAGGGACAGCAGGGTGTCCCTGCCCATGGCGCGATCGCCGCAGGAATGCGGGTTTGCTTTGATGCGACACCCTGTGTCAGGCGTTGAGCCAGCATTTCACCCAAATGGGGGGAGGTAGCTAGTCCTTTGTATTGCTTAGGAAATTGGTGAGTTTCAAAGGAGGCACACTTGTGTCTAATACTTTTTTAATACTGCACCGTTCGAGGGGCTTGGTACTCTCTGCTGCCAAAAAAACCATGGCCTGAATGTTCAAGGACGTGATCTTCATGACCACCCTATATCCCATCGTACTGGTGACCGAAAATAATGTGCAGGCGGTCAGTTTTCAGAGCTATCTGACCGAGCAGCTGGCACTTCCCATCCTGCTGGTGAGCATACTGGAAACCCTGCCCCTACAGGACGAACTCGAGCCGCGACCCTTGTTTCTGGTCGATCTGGATTACCTCAAGTCGAGCCAGCAGTCGGGTTGGCCACGGGAGATCGCCAGCCGCTTTGGTGAGGCCAATACGGTGTTGCTTAACGCTCCGACCAGCACGGATCGGGAGTTGCTGCTGATGTGGCCGCATACCAGCGGGCTTTTTTTCCGTCAGGATCCGCTGGATCGGCTGGTGCTCGGCATTCGCAAGGTGCTGCAGGGGGAGTACTGGATCCCTCGCCACTTGCTGTGTGATCTGGTCAACTACTACCGCAAGGGGGGGGAGCATCATGTGCGCAACCAGACGCTGCTGACCGTGCGTGAGCAGGAGATCATCCGTTATCTGATGACGGGAGCCTCCAATACCGAGATTGCCGACAGCCTGTTTGTGAGCGAGCACACCATCAAGTCCCACCTCTACAACGTGTTCAAGAAGTTGAACGTAAAGAACCGGTTGCAGGCAGTGAGCTGGGCCAAGGAGTATCTCTGAAAGCGATGGGAATGATGGATAAAACCTGTCTATTCATCCAGTAGTCTCTATGCCATACTGATTCGCTCTGGTTTGTGTATCGAGCGTGCAAAAGATGGAAAAAATCGTGATTCGGGGTGCCCGCACCCACAATCTCAAGAACATCAATCTGACCCTGCCCCGCGACAAGCTGATCGTGGTCACTGGTCTATCCGGCTCCGGCAAGTCTTCCCTGGCGTTCGATACCCTCTATGCCGAGGGGCAGCGCCGCTACGTGGAGTCGCTCTCCGCTTATGCTCGCCAGTTCCTCTCCCTGATGGAAAAACCGGATGTGGATCATATCGAGGGGCTTTCCCCTGCCATCTCCATCGAGCAGAAGTCCACCTCCCACAACCCGCGTTCGACCGTCGGCACCATTACCGAAATCTATGACTATCTGCGCCTGCTGTTTGCGCGGGTAGGTGAACCTCGCTGCCCGACTCATGCCATTCCGCTCGCCGCCCAGACCATCAGTCAGATGGTGGATCAGGTGCTGGCCCAGCCCGAGGGCAGCAAGCTGATGCTGCTGGCCCCCGTGGTGCGGGATCGCAAAGGGGAGCACAGCAAGCTGCTGGAAAACCTGGCAGCGCAGGGTTATATCCGTGCCCGTATCGATGGCGAGGTGTGCGACCTCTCCGATCCCCCCACCCTGGAGCTGCACAAGAAGCACACCATCGAGGTGGTGGTGGACAGGTTCAAGGTGCGCGATGACCTGGCGCTACGCCTGGCCGAATCGTTCGAGACTGCGTTGACCCTCTCCGGCGGCATCGTATTGGTGGTGCCCATGGACGGGGAGGAGGGGGTTGCCCCCATGACCTTCTCCGCCAACTTCGCCTGCCCGGAGTGTGGCTACTCCATGTCGGAGCTGGAGCCGCGCATCTTCTCCTTCAACAACCCGGCCGGTGCCTGCCCCACCTGTGATGGTCTGGGCGTACAGCAGTATTTCGATCCGGCCAAGGTGATTGGCGATCCGGCCATCAGTCTGGCCAACGGTGCCATCCGTGGTTGGGACAAGCGCAGCTTCTATTACTTCCAGATGCTCAAGTCTCTCTCCGAGCACTACAAGTTCGATCTGGAGGCGGCGTGGGAGGATCTGCCCCTCAAGACCCAGGAGGTGATCCTGCGCGGCTCGGGGCGTACCGAGGTCGAGTTCCGCTACATGAACGATCGCGGCGACGTGGTCGTGCGCAAGCACCCGTTCGAGGGGATCTTGCACAATATGGAGCGACGCTACCGCGAAACCGAATCCAACTCGGTGCGCGAAGAGCTCTCTAAATACATCGCCAACAAATCCTGCGCCAGCTGCGGTGGCAGCCGGTTACGGGAAGAGGCGCGCCATGTGTTTGTGGACAACCGCAACCTGCCCGCCATCGCGGAACAGTCCATTGGCGATGCGCTCGCCTTCTTCGAGGGGCTGGGCCTGACCGGCCAGCGTGGGCAGATTGCCGAGAAGATCTTGAAAGAGATCATCGAGCGGCTCGGCTTCCTGGTGAACGTGGGCCTCAACTATCTGAGCCTGTCGCGCAGTGCCGAGACCCTCTCCGGCGGTGAAGCTCAGCGCATCCGGCTTGCGAGCCAGATCGGCGCCGGTCTGGTTGGGGTGATGTACGTACTTGATGAGCCCTCCATCGGCCTGCACCAGCGCGACAACGAGCGGCTGCTCAAGACCCTCACTCACCTGCGCGATCTGGGCAATACGGTCATCGTGGTGGAGCATGACGAGGACGCCATCCGCCTCGCCGACCATGTGCTCGACATCGGCCCGGGGGCTGGCGTGCACGGTGGCGAGATTGTTGCGCAGGGCACCCCCCAGCAGATCATCGACAATCCTGCTTCCCTGACCGGTGACTATCTCTCTGGCCGCAAGCAGATCGCCATTCCTGCCGAGCGTACCCCGCTCACCGGCAAGTGGTTAAAACTCAAGGGGGCGAGCGGCAACAACCTGCACAACGTTAATCTGGATCTGCCCATAGGGGTGATGACCTGCGTCACCGGCGTCTCTGGCTCCGGCAAGTCGACCCTGATCAACGATACCCTGTTCCGCATCGCTCACCGGGAGCTCAACAAGGCGACCGAGTCCACGCCTGCTCCCTATCGCAGCATCGAGGGGTTGGAGCATCTGGACAAGGTGGTGGATATCGATCAGAGCCCCATCGGCCGCACCCCGCGCTCCAACCCGGCCACCTATACCGGCCTGTTCACCCCGATCCGCGAGCTGCTCTCCGGCACCCAGGAGGCGCGTTCGCGCGGCTACCAGCCGGGCCGTTTCTCCTTCAACGTCAAAGGGGGCCGCTGCGAGGCGTGTCAGGGGGATGGGGTCATCAAGGTGGAGATGCACTTCCTGCCGGATGTCTATGTGCCGTGCGATGTCTGCAAGGGCAAGCGCTACAACCGCGAGACCCTGGAGGTGAAGTACAAGGGCAAGAACATCCACGAGATCCTCGATATGACGGTGGAAGATGCCCGGGCTTTCTTCGACCCGGTGCCGGCGGTGGCGCGAAAGCTGCAAACCTTGATGGATGTGGGCCTCTCCTACATCCGCCTCGGCCAGTCGGCCACCACGCTGTCCGGGGGGGAGGCGCAGCGGGTCAAGCTGGCGCGCGAGCTCTCCAAGCGCGACACGGGTCAGACCCTCTATATCCTGGATGAGCCGACCACAGGCCTGCACTTCCACGACATACAGCAACTGCTCAAGGTACTTCACCAGCTGCGGGATCGGGGCAATACCATCGTGATCATCGAGCACAACCTGGATGTCATCAAAACCGCCGACTGGATCGTCGATCTGGGGCCCGAGGGCGGTGCCGGTGGCGGCCGTATCCTGGTGACAGGTACGCCAGAGCAGATCAGCCGCTGTGAGGATTCTCATACGGCGCGCTTCTTGGCCCCGCTGTTGGTAAGATCATCGCGGCTGTAATGAGACAAGGGGCCCTGTGCCCCTTGTTTTATATCGACGTGATTCAGTTGCCGCCCCAGGAGACGGATACTCCATACTTGGTACAAGACAGTTTCCGCTCCCTGGTTTGCCGTCCAAAGGATATTGGCGTTCATGGCTCAACCTTCCCGCTCCATCGATCATTTGCTGGCCTACTCCATGTTTCCCATCTGGGCCGGAGCCATCCTGATGTTGCTCATCGTGATCGCCCTGGCTCAGGTGCCAGCGGCACAGCGGATCGAGGAGCGGCGGATGAAGGATCACCTGCAGCGGGTGATCAAGGCGGTACAGGGTGATATCAACGCCATCAATGCCTTCACCCGGGATTGGGGTATCTGGGATGAGAGCTATCATTTTCTGGCTCATCCCAATCAGGCTTATATTCGTTCCAATTTGCTGGTCGATACCCCGATGCGGGATTTCGAACTCAGCGTATTGAGCTATATGGATTTGCAGGGAGTCGAGATCTGGACTCGTACCCTGCTGCCCGAGGCGTCAGACACGGACACGACCCTGCTCCCATTTTTCCTGGACGACCTCAAGCTGCAGTTGCTGCGTGAATCCCGTCAGGAGGGGATGCGCAGTCTGAGCGGGGTGAGGCGATCCCAGTGGGGACCCCTCATCTACTCGTTCCAGCCGGTCACCAACGCTCTGGAAAACGCCACACCCAATGGCTATCTGCTGGTGACTCGCTGGCTGGATGCTCGCTATCTGCATGAGCTGGCTGAGCGCACCGCCCTCTCTTTGACCCTCTACCAGCCCAAGCCTTCCGATAACTTCCTCTCCTTCAAGCCACTCAAACCACAGATGAGCTATCGCCTGGTGGATCTGGGGCTGCAGCGGGTCAGGGGGGAGGGGTTGCTGCTCGACAGCAGTGGCGACCCCGTGTTGATCCTGATAGTGGAAGACGATCGTGATGTGTTGCAGGGCGCGATGGAGGGCGCTATCTGGACCTTCGTCGGCATGCTGCTGATCAGCCTGGCCTGCATCTTGATGGCGCTGGCACGGCTGCGGACCATAGTGCTGGGGCCGGTCAGCGAGCTGGTGAAAGCGCTGCAGAAATTTGGCGAAAAACAGGACATCAGCGTGCTGCCGATCATCGACAGCAGCCAGGAGATGGCCCTGCTCAGCCGCAAATTCCGGGAGATGGCGGCCAAGATCAGCCTGCACCACAGTGCCTTGCAGGCGCACTCTTCCAAGATGGAGACTGCTGCCTACACGGATCCGCTGACCCATGCCTTCAACCGGCGCTACCTCGATGAGTGGCTGCTGAGCCAGGATAACGTCACCGCCGCCAGGATGCTGGTGATCCTGGATCTGGATCACTTCAAACAGGTGAACGATCGTTTCGGGCACGATATCGGCGATCTGGTGTTGTGCCAGCTCGCTGAACTGCTGCACGGCGCTCTCGGTGAGGAGGAACCACTGATCCGGCTGGGTGGCGAGGAGTTCCTGCTGCTGCTCATGTGCGAGGAGGCGACACAGGTTGCGAGTCGGGTCGAGCGCTTGCGCCGCAAGATTGCCGAGTACAGGTTCGGGCGTGAGGAGGTGCCGCTCAAGATGACGGCGTCGCTGGGATATTGCAGGTATCCTCTGCACCGGGAACTGGAAGATTCGTTCTGGAATCTCAGCTTCAAACTGGCAGATATGGCGTTATACAGAGCCAAGCAGGAGGGACGGGATCGCTGGCGAGGCTACAGTGGGGAGCTGGCCCGGGAGCAATGGGTACTAAGCCCGGAGCAGATAGCGGCGGGGGGGTGGCTGTTGTGCCAGACGTCCCACGTCGGCCAGCGGGTTTAATGGGTCAGCATTAATAGCGCCATGCCGAGAATGAATCCCAATAAAATAAACAGAGAGGATCTTCTGCCCTAAATGGCCGCCAGAATGGCGATGATCTTTTCCCGTCTTGTTTGTTCTTTCATGCATTTTCGCTTACAGCATGCGCTACATGGGTGGCAAAAATACGCTTGTTACCAGGTTGAACCCACCATCCCTCGCCGTTTAAATCTGCAATAAGATATATTTGCATTGTTTCTTAGTGAGTGCCCCGGCAGAGTTTTATTACTCAATTCATTGTTTTTATTGTGTTTTTTATTTGTTTTTTTCAGTTTGATGGGGCCGAAAAGCTGCCGAACACATCTATCTATTTCTTGGTAACGTTTGAGCTAAATCAATAACTCTGCGTTCACATCCCTTTATAGTTTTCGGGCTTGCAACATAGAACGAAAACTAAAAGGAAAAATGTGATGAAAAAGATCCTTCCGCTGATGATCGCAGCCGCACTTGCCTCTCCCGTTGCCATGGCCCACCAAGCTGGCGATATTCTGGTCCGTGGTGGCCTGGCGTTTGTATCCCCTCAAACGAGCAGTGACGATGTGCTGGGTACCGGTGAGCTGCAAATTGACAGCAACATGCAGCTGGGTCTGACCCTCTCTTACCTGATCACGGATAACTGGGGTGTCGAGCTGTTGGCCGCCACGCCGTTCTCCCACTCCGTCTCGACCGCGGGTCTGGGCGAGGTCGCCAAGGTCAAGCATCTGCCGCCGACCTTGATGGCACAGTACTATTTCGGCGATGCCAAGAGTAAGGTGCGCCCCTATATCGGTGCCGGTGTGAACTACACCACCTTCTTCGATGAGCAGGGACGTGGCGCACTGGCAGGCACAGAAATCAACGTGGACTCTTCCTGGGGCTTGGCGGGTCAGGTCGGCCTGGACATGGCGATCACTGATCGCTGGTTCGTCAACGCTTCCGCCTGGATCATGGATATCGACACCGATGTGCACACTGCCGTGGGCACCATCAATACCTCCATCGATCCCATGGCCTTCATGTTCGGTGTCGGCTATCGCTTCTGACAAGATGCAGGACTGGCCTCCTCACGGCCATTACCGCTAAGCACGTCTCTTTGGCCCGGCATTGTCCGGGCCCTTTTATGCTTGCGCCAGATCCCCGCAATTGTGTTACAACTCTATATAGATCAATAAAATAACGTACCCTCCCCTCCATAATTCGCCGCTTGTGCCGATAGTATCTAGGTTCACGTTACCTTCCCCCAATGAGTGAGGATGTCTCCATGGGTTTATCTATTGTGCAGCGGATCATCGCCGGATTTGTGTTGATGCTGATGCTGTTGATCCTGCTTGGGGTGATCAGCATCCTGAAGATCAGGGGTATCAACGATGGCTTGTCGCAGGTATCAGATCGGGCAACACCGCTGGTGATTGCGGTGGCGGGCCTGAAAGGTGCCCTGCAAGACAGTAACCGCTGGGTGCTGGTCTACCGGACCAGTAAGGAGGCGAGCCCGCTGCCGTAACTTGCCAGCCAGTTCAAGGAGCAGCAGGCCCGTTTCAGCCAGCTGAGCCAAGAGATGGACAAGTTCACCGGAGTGGGGGAGGCCAATAGCCGCTTCCAGCAGGTGGATGGCGCGACCAAACAGTTTTATGGGCTGGCGGAGCAGGTGCTCTCCCAGCACAGCCAATGGGTCAACGCCCTCGATCAGCGCCACCAGCTGGAGATCGCCTTCATCCGGCTGGAAGACACCTACCAATGGGCGGCCGATCTGCTGTTGCAGCAGACCGCCAGCAAGCGTTCCATGCGCAACAAGGCCGAGCTCATCACTTCGGGCATAGCGCGGGATCTGAAAAACATTCGCCGGGCTGATGCCAACACAGATCTCAATGAACTGGAAAAGGTGCTTAGCAAGGATATCGAGATGGCTCGCAAACGCCTCGATCGGGTGCTGGTCCCCGACGATGTGAAGCAGCGTTTCGTCTCCAACCTGGACCGGATGCAGGAGCTGGCGCTTGGCCAGCAGGGCTTGCTTGCCACCATGCGCAATGCCCAGCAACTGGCAGCATCGTTGCAAACCTTGAATCAGCAGCTAGACGCCAGCCTGGCAAACAGCCTGAGCCTGCTCGACGAGATGGGTCAGTCGGCCGGGACCATCGCCAGTCAGAGCCGGACCGCGGCAGATGATGCGGTCAGCAGTGCCAGCTTCTGGATCCTGATCGTTGCCGCCATCTCGGCCGCGGCGGCGCTCATCATTGGCTATACCACGGCGCGCAGTATTCAGCGTCCGCTGCAGATGATCAACAAGGAGCTGGACCACATGGCGGCCGGGGACATGACCCGCCGCATCAACTACCGCAGCAGCTGCGAGTTCGGCACCCTCTCCCACTCCATCGATACCCTGGCCAGCAAGACGGGGGAACTGCTCTCCAAGATCAACGTGGGCTCCCGCCATCTGGTGGATGAGGCGAGCCGTGCCGCCGAGATCAGCGAGCGGGCCATGTCCCGGGTACAGGATCAGAAGAGCCAGACCGATCAGGTGGCGGCTGCCATCACCGAGTTGGAGGTGAGTGCTACCGAGGTGGCACGCTCCACCGATGGCACCAAGCGGGAGGTGGATCTGGCCGATGACGAGGCCCGCAGCGGCCGCCAGAAGGTGGCGACCACTCGTCGCATCACGGAGCAGCTGGCTGGTGCCATGGAAGAGGCCGTCGGCATTACCTACAAGCTGGGTGAGTTCAGCAACAATATCGGCAGCATTCTGGACGTGATCCGCAGCATCGCCGAGCAGACCAATTTACTGGCTCTGAATGCGGCTATCGAAGCGGCCCGGGCCGGTGATGCCGGTCGCGGCTTCGCCGTGGTGGCCGATGAGGTGCGAGCGCTCGCCAACCGTACCCAGACCTCGACCGAAGAGATCCAGGCGATGATCGAGAACCTGCAAAACTCGAGCAAGCAGGTGGTGGAAGTGATGGGCCGCAGTCAGGAGCAGACCCAAACCTGTGTCGAGCAGACCCGCGAGATGGATCTGGCATTGCAGTCCATCGCCGAACGGATGACTTCCATCAAGTCGATGGCGGATCAGGTTGCCCATGCCGCTCAGGAGCAGATCTCGGTCAGTCAGGGCGTCGCTCGCCATATCGCGGGCATTGCCGACGTGGCCTACGAGACCGAGCGGGAGGCGAGAGAATCGGCCAGCAGCAGTGAAGTGCTGGCGGATCTGGTCGCCAAGCAGCAGCAATTGATCGCACATTTCAAGGTCTAGGAGGGCTTATGTCTAAAAAGTGGATTGGAGCCCTGAGTCTCCTGTTGTGTGGACAGCTGATGGCCAGCGAGCTGGTGATCGAGAGCTGGCGGATCGATGACAAGGCCTTGTGGGAACAGAAGATCATTCCCGCCTTCAAGGCTGCCCACCCGGGTATTGAGGTGAAATTCAACGGCGTGCAGAACGTCGACTATATGCCGACCTTGTGGGCCAGCCTGAAGGATGGCAAGGCCGGGGATCTTATCACCTGTCGCCCGTTTGATGACTCTTTGGCTCTGTTCAAAGCGGGTCATCTGGCGGAACTGACCGAGATGTCGGGGATGGAAAACTTCCCGAGTTTTGCCCAGTCGCCCTGGCAGACCGACTCCGGCGCCCAGACCTTCTGCGTGCCCATGGCCTCGGTCATTCATGGTTTTTTCTATAACAAGAAGATATTCAGTGAGCTGGGTTTGGCAGTGCCGCAAAGCCGTGATGCCTTCTTCGCCGCGCTCGACAAGGTGAAGGCAGATGGCCGTTATGTGCCGCTGGCCATGAGTGGCTCTGAAAGCTGGGTATCGTCCGAACTCGGTTTTCAGAACATAGGCCCCAACTACTGGAAGGGGGAAGATGGGCGTCTGGCGCTGATCGGGGGCCAGGAGCGGCTCGACAACCCGCAATACGTCAAGGTGTTTGAGGAGCTGGCCCGCTGGCGCCCCTATCTGGGTGATGGGGGAGAACGCCGGGACTATGCCGCCACCAATGAGCTGTTTACCTCCGGCAAGGCCGCCTTCTATGCGGCGGGTTCCTGGGAAATTGCCCCCTTCACCGGCAAGGTCGACTTTGGCGTCATGCGTCCGCCTGTGGCGAAACAGGGTGAGGGTTGTTTCTTTACCGATCACACCGATATCGGCATGGGGCTGAACCCGGCCAGCAAGAACAAGGAGGCAGCCATGGCCTTCCTGCAGTGGCTGACCACCTCCCAGTTTGCCGAGCTCTATACCAACTCGCTGCCGGGATTCTTCTCCCTCTCCAACCACTTCTTTGATGTCACCAACCCGGCGGCCAAAGAGATGATGGAGTGGCGCGATCAGTGTGACTCCACCATTCGGGTGGCGACCCAGATCCTCTCCCGTGGCACGCCAAAACTGGGAGACGAGCTAGCCGAGGTGAGTCAGGCCGTGCTGCTCGGCAAGATGGAGCCCAGGGCGGCCGCCGACCGGCTGGAGCAGGGGCTGAAAGGCTGGTATCCCGCTCATCAGGGCAACAAGGCCAAGGGGCAGGATTGCCAATGTGATGTCGCTGCGACCGCCGTATCGGCTGCCGCTATAACCACACAGACCCCCGCCGTTGCCGCACCACCCGCTGCGATGCCGGCTGTGACAGAGGCTCCTGCCGTGCCCGTCCCGCCACGCCCGCATCTGCCGCACCCTTGCCGGTGCCGTCGGCCGAGGTGGAACAGGCGCTCTCCAACGAGCTGGAAACGCCGCAGCAATAATCAGTCACACTATAAACAACGGGAGGCATCAGCCTCCCGTTTTCATTGCTGCCCGCCGCCTGGCTATTGAGTCTCGCGGGGCCAGCGACAGAGACTGCCAATGCGGGCCACTGGGGTAAAACCCAATGAGCGGTAGACCCGTTGGGCGTGATAGTGCTCGTCGGCCACTATGATGAGCTGGCTGACGCGATCCAGCCCCTGATGGGCGACCTGGCTCAGCAGTTGGCGGCAAAGTCCCCGGTTGCGCCAATCCTGATGAGTGCGAACCAGCTGAAAGCGGCCCAGGGTGTCGGTGAAGAAGAGACCGCAACTGGCGACCAGCTGACCCTCCCGCCAGATCCCCCACCACTGCCCGAGCCCATCCGCGATCATGGCTTGGTACAGGTGACGGCGCGACTGCAGATAGTGCCGATAGCTCTCCACCGAGTGGCCCGGGTCGCGTTCATTGAGCTCAAACGTCAGCCACTCATCCCAGTCGGCGGACTTGAAGGGACGTGCATCCGCCGCCAGATCGCCCGCCGTCGGTTGATGCCAGCTGAGGGCATCCAGCGCCAGCACCACGCACTCCATGTATTGATAGCCTGCTGCCACGAAACCGGCGACCCGGCTGTTCTGGCCGGCGGCTAGCGGCCATTGGAAGGTGCGGTGTCGTACTCTGGGATCCTGCCCGATCAGCTTGTCGAAGCTGGCCTCGAGCCAGCCCTTGTCACGATCGCTGGGCGGGGTGGGGAGCAGCAGATAGTTGCCAAAATAGTAGTCGGGGACATCAGGCGTGCGCACAGTCCAGAATTGCTCATGAGCTACCACGTTGCCCTGATAGCGATCGAACAGCAAGTCGGTGGCAAAGCCGGGGTGGGTATCCATGATGAGGCTCCTGCGAATGGCTCAATTGGTTATCGGCAGGGAGGGGAAGAGATTGAAAAAGGGGCCGGAGCAACCTCCGGCCAAACAATCACACGCAGATTCAGAACGTCCAGGACGATCTGGGGTCATGATAACGCGACTCCGCTGATTTTGGGATGGGGTTCCAATCGTTACTTCAAATTAATTGCGAAATAAACACCGGCTCTCGCCTCGATCCGTAAATCAGTGTTGACTTTGATCCATTTTCTCATAAAGATAGAAAGACGTTTAGACGTCCAAACATCCGTTTTGACGTAGAGGAATGGGTTGCGGGACAGGGAGAGAGCAGATGGGATTTCACAGTGCACGTCAGGTTGAGGCACTCAACCAGAGTTTGGCCGATTTAAGCGGTGACATCGGGGTTAGTTTTGAGTTTTTTCCACCCAACAGTGAAGGGATGGAAAACACCCTTTGGCAATCCATCGAACGGCTGAAAGTGCTGGAACCCAAGTTCGTCTCCGTGACCTATGGCGCCAACTCCGGTACCCGGGATCGCACCCACAAGGTGATCAAGGATATCAAGGAGCGTACCGGCTTGATCGCGGCCCCCCACCTGACCTGTATCGATGCCAGTCGTGATGAGCTGCGCACCATAGCCCGCGATTACTGGAACAGCGGCATTCGCCATATCGTGGCCTTGCGCGGCGACTTGCCGCAGGGGCTGGACAAGCCGGACATGTATGCCACCGATCTGGTTGCCCTGCTCAAGTCAGAAGCTGATTTCGATATTTCGGTGGCCGCCTATCCAGAGGGGCATCCCGAGGCCAGGAGTGCGCAGTCCGATCTGCTCAACCTCAAGCGCAAGATTGATGCCGGTGCCAACCGCGCCATCACCCAGTTTTTCTTTGATGTGGAGACCTACCTGCGCTTTCGGGATCGCTGTGCCGCCATCGGCATAGATGCTGAAATTGTGCCTGGGATACTGCCTGTCTCCAACTACCAGACCCTGGCCAAGTTCGCCGGTTTTACCAATGTGAAGATCCCACGCTGGATGCATCAGCGTTTCGAGGGGCTGGACAACGATCAGATGACCCGCAACCTGGTGGGCGCCAGCATTGCCATCGATCAGGTGCGCGTGCTGAGCCAGGAGGGGGTGAAAGATTTCCACTTTTATACCCTGAACCGTTCCGAGCTGACCTACGCCATCTGCCATACCTTGGGAGTCAGACCGAAGGACCCGGCCTGATATCGGTTGCCACAGGCACAAAAAAAAGCCAATGAGTTGCTCATTGGCTTTTTTGTCATAGTGGCGTATTAAGGCTTGGTTGGGGCTATCTCTTTCGGTTCGAGATCGATGACCGCATTGCCGGCAGAACCCGGATACTGGTGATAGCTCTGGTCCTGCTCCAGGGTGTAGAAGGTATCCAGATAGTCATCGTTGTTGGTCATCCAGGAGTCGGGCAGCGCCTTGACGATACGGCCGCCGAGATCCAGGAAGGGCAGGGCCTCCGGCACGCCGCCAGCGGTAAAGGCGAGCTTGAGGGCATCAATGAACAAGGCACTCAGTTCCTTGTAGTTGACGTTGTCGTCCTGCTCCATCATGACGATGTCGACGGCACCCCAGCGGTAGCGATCCCAGTACACCAGGATCTGGTTGGGGGTGTATTCGGTGTTGTCATAGTCGAGGTAGGGCATATCGACGATGTCGACCACGGGCTCAGCCCGGCTGGGATTGACCCCGGCGACCACCGCATAGACTTCGGCCGCGCCGAGCAGCCAGGGCTCTTTATCATCCTTCAGACTTATCTTCTTCAGGATGCTGGTCTTGAGCGGTGCAGTGCTGGCGGTGGTCGCCGGGGCAGCCTGCAGATCGGCTGCGGCCAGCGCTTTGCGCATCACCTTCAGGCCGGCGTTCTTGGCCTTGATAGGGTCTGCTTCCACCACCAGGACAGGTCGTGCCGGTGCCTTGTCCACATCCAGATAGACGGGGTTGCCGGCGCTGTCGAAAGCCTCGATCGCGCTCCAGCTCTTCTCATCTCCGCTTGGCACATAGGCAACCAGGGGTTCGACCCCTTGTTGCAGTGCTGCGGCCTGCTCCGGGTTGGCCAGTCGCAGTTGCATCAATTGCTTGACCTCGCCATCCAGCCCTTGCCGGCTGATGGCGGCCTGGTTGGCATCGCTTGCCTGCCGCTGCAGCTGTGGACTAGCTTTTTGCAGCAGGTTGGGCAGTGGACTCTGGTACTCCTGATTGCTCAGCAGTGGCAGCAGATTTTTCTGCTGCAGCGCGAGCTGGCGTGCCAGCTCCCGATCCGAGTCGGCAGCATGGGCGGTGGTGACGCCCAGCAGTGCCAGTAACAAAATGACAGCCTGATTCCTCATTTTTATTCTCCAGTTTATGAGTCTGACAGAGGCACACATCGGGGAAGAAGAAGTGCCTCGGCACTACTTAATGGCAATTCGTTTAAGCTGTGAACCAGTTTCTCTGAATTATGTGCTGTGTCTCACTGGAGGCTCCCCAGATGGTCAGGTCAGCTTCTTCGTTGATTGACTTGATGCAGGATGACACCGACGAGCATCCCCCAACAGGCTGCGCCGACACCCAGCAGGCTGATCCCGGAGGCCGTGATGATGAAGGTGAGCAGGGCGGCTTCTCGCGCTTCGTCTTGCTGCAATGCGGTGTGCAGGCTGCTGCCTATGGTGCCGAGCAGGGCCAACACGGCCACGCAAGTGACCAGTGTCGCAGGGAAGGCGGTGAACAGAGCGGCCACGCTTGCCCCGAAGCAACCAGTCAATAGATAGAAGCTGCCAGCCCAGACGGCGGCCGGCCAGCGACGGCTGGCATCGGGATCCACGTCCTTGCCCATGCAGATGGCGGCCGTGATAGCGGCCAGGTTGAAGGCATAGCCACCGCAGGGGGCCAGCAACAGGCCGATCAGTCCGGTCCAGCCGATCAGGGAGGAGGTGGCCGGTTGATAACCGTGGGCTCGCAGTATGGTGATCCCCGGCATGTTCTGGGAGGTCATGGTGACGATGAACAGTGGCAGGGCTATGCCGAACAGGGCATCGAGGGAGAAGCTTGGCCAGGTCCAGACCGGACTGGTTAGCTGCCAATGCAGGGTTTCGAGTTGCAGGTCCCCCCTCAGGGCACAGATCACTATCCCCATCGTCAGCACCGGCACCATGGTGTAGCGGGGCCAGATATGACGGCCCAGCAGGAAGGCCAGCAGCAGTGTGCCAAGCAGCAAGGGATCTTGTGGCGCGACCTTGAACAGATCCAGCCCGAATCTGAGCAATACGCCGGCCAGCATGGCGGCGGCCAGCGGAGCCGGGATATGCCGCATCAGTCGATCGAACCAGCCGCTGATGCCGCACAAAGTGATCAGCAGGGAAGAGATAACGAAGGCGCCAATGGCCTCAGCCAGGGTGACGTTGCCCTGGCTGGTGATCAGCAGGGCGGCCCCCGGGGTCGACCAGGCGGTCAGCACGGGTATGCGGTAATAGAGGGAGAGGCCGATGGAGCTCACTCCCATGCCGATACCCAGTGTCCATAGCCAGGAGGCAAGCTGGGCGGCACCCGCTGCCGTGGCAGCCTGAATAATCAGAATGACGGAGCTGGTGTAGCCGACCATCACGGCGATGAAACCTGCTACCAGGTGGGGAAGGGCGAAGGGCATAGTGACGTCCTTGTCGGATTGTGACGGCTGTGCGTTATTACGTACAATGTGTATCCTGACTATATCGACGTGCGCTATAGCGCACAATGCGGTTCATGCAAGCGCAATGAAGAGGCAGTCATGCAAGAGATGAATCAGCATCTGGCCCAACGTCTGAAGGGATTACGCAGCGAACTGGGCTGGAGCCTGGATGTGGCGGCGCGTGAGACGGGGGTGAGCAAGGCCATGCTGGGGCAGATTGAGCGGGGTGAGTCCAGTCCCACTGTGGCTACCTTGTGGAAGATCGCCACCGGCTTTCGGGTCTCCTTCTCCAGTTTCATCGAGCCCACCCCAGCTGCGCAGGGAGAGGTGCTCTATCGTACCGCCGATGCCATTCGTCAGCAGCCGGCGGGAGAGGGCATGCAGGTCGCCCCCTTATTTCCTTACGAGAAGCGGTTTGGCTTTGAATTGTTTGAGCTGACGCTGTTGCCCGGATATCAGCGCGAATCCGAGCCTCACGAACCCGGTGTGACCGAGCATGTCATCGTCATCAGTGGTCTGATGGAGGTGCTGGTGGAAGGGGCGTGGCGTTCACTGACGCAGGGGGAAGCGGTGCGCTTTGCTGCTGACCACCCCCATGGTTATCGCAATCTGGGGATTGCCCCTGCGATTTTTCACAACCTGATCCACTATCCGGCGGTCAGTCCCTGAGTATCAGATCGGATGATCAGCCCGGACGGCCATCCGCCCTGGGACTGCTCAGTATAGGGGCATAAACCCAGACAAACAGGCCATAGGCACCGACCCAGGCCAGGCCACTCAGGTTCCAGCCGTGCAGGGTATAGGCAGGCCAGAGTAGCGGGGGCACAACCCGGATAACGGCTGCCGCTATGACCAGCGCGAATGCGCAGCGCATCCGGCGCCCAACTTGCAAGGCTCGGCCGCTATGGCCGAGGGAGACGCGCGTCATCATCCCCAGGATCATAGTGCCCATGCAGCCGGCGCTGAGCAGGTGGCTGGCCGTCGACAAGGTGATGGCCAGTCCTGCGGCCTGCGTCCCGAGAGCGAGCAGACCAAGTGGAATAAACAGATAGGCAAGATGGAGTGACCACAGCAGTGGATGCGAGAGGGTTGATGGCAGATGCCAACGCAGTTGTCGCCACAGATGCAGGCCCGCCGCCACTATATATAAGGGCACTATATAAGTGCTGGTGGCCCATTGGGCGGGGAGCATTAGCCAGGCCAGCAAGATAAGCCACAGCGATGCGAGCGCTGTGCGCTCCAGCCACAGCAGGGGAGCCGCTTTCTCCTGGCCGGTGCCTCGGGCTGTGAAAAAGGGGATGACTCGTCCTCCCATCACGGCAATCAGGGTCGTGAACAGCAGCACTGTCGTGATCAGCAGACGCTCTATGGTGATCCACTCCTCATGCCACAACCAGCTGGCGCCATTGAGCAAAGTCAGCACCACAAGCAGGGGAACAAAGAATAGGTTGCGCCATTGGCGGGTCACTATGATGGGCTTGGCCAAGAACCAGGCGCAGAGCGGTAGCCACATCAGATCCATCATCATCAGAGCAGGGTTCCCTTCTCCCAGCCAGGGCAACAAGCACCTAGGTATGGCCCACAGGCCAACTACCAGTGCCAATGGCCAGCCCCGAACACCGGGATGTGCTGTCCAGTTTTGTACGGCGGTCAGCAGAAAGCCCGCCACTATGGCGGCGCCGAAACCAAACAGCATTTCGTGAGCATGCCACCAGATGGGGTTGCCGACCCCTGGCAACAGGATCCAGCCATTGAGTTGTGCCAGCCAGCCCAGCATGGCCACGGCAGAAAAGAGGGTCCCGAGTAGGAAGAAAGGTCGGAACCCCAAGCGTAACAGAGGGGCTATCTGTTCTTCTTTGCGGCTATCCAGAATCTGATGCATGGCGATACCTTAATTAAACATTTCAAAAGCCAATTATAAAGGTGCTTTTAAAATGTTCAATTTAAATCCAGTCAAAGCCTGAGTTGATGGCGTTATGAGCAAAAAAACACGAGATTGCTGTATATCTGAGCGAACGAACAATTGTGATGAAAAAGCCCTTGTCATCCCGGCGTGGCTCCCTATAATGCGCCCCTACCAGCACGGCGGAACACGCCAACCTTATGAGCCAGCTTCCTTGTGAAGTGGGCGCCGAAAGAAAAGCGAAAACAACCGCTTGACTTTCGAAGTGAGGGGCGTAATATGCGCCTCCTCAGCGCGACAAGCGTGACGCTCTTTAACAATTTGAATCAAGCAATCTGTGTGGGCACTCACAGCATCGAACATCAAACAATTTTGTTGATTTTCAATGTCTGGTGAAGT
>NZ_JAACGC010000074.1:0-18578 GCF_029237385.1 Aeromonas sp. 1HA1 | reverse complement strand
AACAGGGATTGCAGGCTGGAGCTCACTCTGGGAAGGCTGGCAAACACTGCAAAGTAAACTGGACGGCTTTATTGCCGCCAAAGAGATGATGGCTTCGGGGATCAAGATCTGATCAAGAGACAGACCTCCATGTACAGCGCTGCCATCCTTGCAGCCGTTTCAGTATACCGTCATCTCCCAACAAAAAGGCCCCAGCAAGGGGGCCTCTTTCATCATAGTGTGAACTACAAGCCATCATGCCTTCTTCGATTTGGCCAGGCTCTCCTGCCACTTGCCGTTGTCGTAGTGCGCCGTCCAGCCCGTTGCCTTGCCGTTGACCTCTGTCATCACGTACTGCTCCTTGGTCTTGCGACTGAAGCGAACGATGGAGGCATTACCGTCAGGATCTGACGCCGGGGCGTCAGCCAGGTACTGGTGCTTGGGCGAGAGGCGATCTTTGAAGCGCTTGAGCTCTTCCACCAGGGGCGCACGGGTCTCGCGGGATTTCGGGAAGTTGCTGGCGGCGAGGAACAGGCCGGCCGCCCCGTCACGCAGCACAAAGTGTGCATCGGACTGGGTGCACTTGAGCTCGGGCAGCGGCACCGGATCTTCCTTCGGTGGCGCTATATCGCCATTTTTCAGGATCTTGCGGGTGTTCTTGCAGGTCCCACTGGTGCAGCCCATGTACTTGCCGAAGCGGCCGTTCTTGAGCTGCATCTCGGATCCGCAGCGATCGCACTCTATGCTCGGCCCTTCGTAGCCCTTGAGCTTGAACTGGCCCTTCTCGATCTCGTAACCGTCGCAATCCGGATTGCGGCCACAGACGTGCAGCTTGCGGCTGTCGTCGATGATGTAGGCGTCCATGGCGGTGCCGCAGACACCGCAGCGGTGCTTGGCACGCAGCGCCTCGGTTTCGGCTTCGTCACCGTCGGTGGCGGAGACAAATTCGTCGGCGGAAACCAGATTGATGGTTTTCTTGCAGCGCTCTTTCGGCGGCAGGGCATAGCCGGAACAGCCGAGGAACACGCCGGTGGTGGCAGTACGAATCCCCATCTTGCGACCGCAATCCGGACAGTCGATGTCGGTCAGAACCATCTGGTTGGCACGCATGCCCCCCTCTTCCGCGCCCCGATCCGCTTTTGCCAGCTCCTGGGTAAACTCTTCGTAGAAGGCGTCCAGCACCTTCTTCCACTCCAGGCTGCCTTCGGCGATGCCATCGAGCTTGTCTTCCATCTTGGCGGTGAACTCGTAATTCATCAGCTCGACGAAGTTTTCCACCAGACGGTCGGTGACGATCTCGCCCATCTTCTCGGCGAAGAAACGGCGGCTCTCGACCCGCACATAACCACGATCAACGATGGTGGAGATGATGGAGGCGTAGGTAGACGGACGGCCGATGCCGCGTTTTTCCAACTCGCGTACCAGGGCGGCTTCGGTGAAGCGCGCGGGCGGCTTGGTGAAGTGCTGGCGCGGATCCAGCTTGATCAGTTTGAGCAACTCGCCCACGGTCACCGCCGGCAGCTGGCTGTCTTCGCCCTTGCGACCCATGGGCGGCAGCGCCTTGGTCCAACCGGCGAAGCGCAGAGTACGGCCACGGGCCTTGAGTTCGAACTCGCCCGCCTTGACGGTCAGGGTGGAGGAGTCGTACTGGGCCGGGGTCATCTGGCAGGCCACAAACTGGCGCCAGATGAGATCATACAGACGCATGGCATCCGGCTCCATCCCTTCCAGCAGCTCGGCCGTGACCAGCACGCTGGAGGGACGGATCGCCTCGTGGGCCTCCTGGGCGCCAGCCTTGGAGCCATAGAGATTCGGCTCGCTCGGCAGATAGGTGGCACCATACTGCTCGCCGATATATTCACGCACCGCTTCAACCGCCTCTTTGCTGAGGTTGGTGGAGTCGGTACGCATATAGGTGATGTAACCCGCTTCATAGAGACGCTGGGCCATCATCATGGTCTTCTTCACCCCGAAGCTCAGACGGGTAGAGGCCGCCTGCTGCAGGGTGGAGGTGATGAAGGGCGCGGAGGGCTTGGAACCGGTCGGCTTGTCTTCCCGATTCACTACCTTGTAGTCGACCCCTTCCAGGGCAGCCACGGCGGCAAAGGTCTCGGCCTGGGTGACCGGCTTGAAGTCGGCGCCGTTACGGCTGACCACTTCCATGCGCAGGGAGGCATGTTCACCGGTCAGCAGATCTGCGTTGAGATCCCAGAACTCCACCGGCACGAACGCCTTGATCTCGCGCTCTTTATCGACGATGAGGCGCACCGCAACAGACTGCACCCGACCGGCGGAGAGGCCGCGAGCCAGCTTCTTCCACAGCAGCGGGGAAACCATGTAGCCCACCACCCGATCGAGGAAACGGCGGGCCTGCTGGGCGTTGACACGGTGAATGTTCAGCTCGGATGGCTGGGCAAACGCCTCCTGAATCGCGGTCTTGGTGATCTCGTTGAACACCACCCGCTTGTAGCGGCTGTCGTCACCACCGATGATCTCGCGCAAGTGCCAGGCGATCGCCTCTCCCTCTCTATCCAAGTCGGTTGCGAGATAGATGGTGTCGGCCTTGGCGGCCAGACTTTGCAATTCACTGACCACTTTCTCTTTGCCGGGCAAAATCTGGTAGTTGGCCTGCCAGCCTGCGGCCGGATTGATCCCCATCCGTGAGAACAGGGCATTGCGATCCTTGGCAGCCTTCTCTGATTCGCTCAGCTTGATGCCGCGAATGACAGGTTTTTTGGGCTCGTTGCTGGCGCTGCCACTGGTGGGCAGATCGCGAACATGACCGACGCTGGATTTCACCACGTAGTCCTTGCCCAAATATTTGTTGATGGTCTTGGCCTTGGCCGGAGACTCCACTATGACCAGTGATTTGCCCATGCTGTAACTATTATCCTCATTGCACCCGACGGGGTTGGTGTGCGGTTTTGTGGGGCTGTATAAGAGATTTGACGCGAAAAAGCAATCTTGTGAGCAAATTAGCTCACCCTCTCGAACCACCTGACCTCTTTATTTATTAATGCGAAGCCGAGCCGCGGGAAGCAACCGCTTTTTTATTTTTATGCTATATCCACCCCCTTTTTATATTTGAAATGACATAACCAACCGCTCTTGTAACATAACAAATTACTTTAGTTATCAGCTTGTTACAAAAGACAAAATCTCATTATAATGGCTGAATCCCGCAGCTTTGTGCGCGGAAGGAACCGCTACCCATATAAAAATCGAAAGGATGTACTCAATGAAGCACTTCGAGGTCAACTTCGACGGACTGGTCGGCCCGACCCACAATTATGCCGGCTTGTCCTATGGCAACGTCGCCTCCCAGAGCAACGCCAAGGAGGCGTCCAATCCGAGGGAAGCGGCCAAGCAGGGGTTGCGCAAGATGAAAGCGCTGACCGAGCTTGGCATGACCCAGGGGGTGCTGGCACCGCAGGAGCGGCCGGATCTGGCCACCCTGCGCCGCCTCGGCTTCACCGGCAGCGATGCCAGCGTGCTGGCCCAGGCCGCCAAACAGGCTCCCGCCGTGCTGGCTGCCTGTTATTCAGCCTCCAGCATGTGGACCGCCAACGCCGCCACCGTCTCCCCGAGTGCCGATACCCAGGATGGCCGTATTCACTTCACCCCCGCCAACCTGACCAACAAGTTCCACCGTTCCCTCGAACCCGAGGTGACAGGTCGCATACTGCGCGCCGTGTTCAACAACGATCGTCACTTCTATCACCACCAGCATCTGCCGGAGAACGACCACTTCGGTGACGAGGGCGCCGCCAACCACACCCGCTTGTGTCGTGCCTACGGCGAGTCCGGGGTCGAACTGTTCGTCTATGGCCGCAGTGCCTTCGACGTCTCCCAGCCCGCCCCCAAACGCTACCCGGCCCGCCAGACCCTGGAGGCCAGCCAGGCCATCGCCCGTCTGCACGGTTTGAGTGAAGAGAGCGCCGTCTTCATCCAGCAAAATCCGGATGTGATCGATCAGGGGGTGTTCCACAACGACGTGATCGCGGTGGGCAACCAGAACGTGCTCTTCTTCCACCAGCAGGCCTTTCTCAACACGGCGTCAGCGCTGGCCGAGGTGCGCACCAAGTTCGGCGAGGGCGAATTGCACTTCATCGAGGTGCCGACCAATGAGGTATCGCTGCAGGATGCGGTGAAATCCTATCTGTTCAACACCCAGATCCTCACCCTGCCATCCGGCGAGATGGCCATCATCGCCCCCACCGAGTGCCGTGACAATCCGGCCGTATCGGCCTACCTCGGCCAACTCCTCGCCCAGGGCACCCCCATCAAACAGGTGCACTACATGGACGTGAAACAGAGCATGCGCAACGGTGGCGGCCCTGCCTGCCTGCGGCTGCGGGTCGCCATGAACGATCTGGAACTGGCGGCGGTCAACCCGGCCTGCCTCATCAACGACAGCCAGTTCGCCCGGCTGGATCAGTGGGTAGATCGCCACTACCGCGACAGTCTGGCGCTGGACGATCTGCGCGACCCGGCGCTGGTGCAGGAGTCCCGCACCGCCCTGGACGAACTGACCCAGATCCTCAAACTCGGCTCCGTCTACCCCTTCCAGCGCTGAATCGCTGGATAGCAAAAGCCGGGCAAATGCCCGGCTTTTTCATGCCAGTGGTGCAAGCGAGACCTCAGCGCCAGGGGCTCTGCTGCCACAGCCGGCCGAGGCTCGACTCCAGCGCCAGGGCCGCCTGCTGTCCCAGTTTCTGGGTCAGGCTCTTTGGCTTGCGATAGCTGATGCCGACCACCTTGTGATGGCTGGCCTGGGACAGCAGGTAGTCGTCACTGGTGCAGAGAGTATCCACCAGCCCCAGCCCCTTGGCCTGGCTCGCCAGCCAGTGCTCTCCCGTGGTGACACTGTCTATGTCGAGGTTGGGTCTGTGCTCGGCCACGAACGCCTTGAACCGCTCGTGGATGGCGCCCAGCTCCTCACGAAACTTCTCCCGCCCCAGATCGTCGTTCTCACCGAACATGGTGATGGTGCGCTTGTACTGGCCAGCGGTGTGCATCTCGAATTCAATGTCGTGCTTTTTCAATAGCTTGTTGAAGTTCGGCAGCTGGGCTATCACCCCGATGGAGCCGACGATGGCAAAGGGCGCCGCCAGGATCTGATCTGCCACGCAGGCCATCATGTAACCGCCGCTCGCCGCCACCTTGTCGATGGCCACGGTGAGTTTGATCCCCTTGTCGCGCAGTCGCTGCAGCTGGGATGCGGCCAAGCCATAGCCATGCACCACACCGCCACCGGATTCAAGGCGCAGCAGCACCTCGTCACCGGACTGGGCGACCCCTATCACGGCACTCACCTCTTCCCGCAGGGAAGCCACCTCTTTGGCGTCCATGCTGCCGTTAAAATCGAGCACAAACAGCCGGCTGCGCTCGTCTTCGGTCCTGGCACGGGCCTTGTGCTCGGCCTTGCGATCCTTCTCCAGCAACTTGCGTCCGGCCTTGCCGGCCAGCGCCGCCTGCAACTGGTAGCGCCCCTGCTCCAGCTCGCTGGAGAGATCGGTCACCACCAGATCCCCCTTGCGGGATTTCGGCTGACGGCTGCTGATCACCATCAAAATGACGGCCGCGATAGCCAGCAGTAAGGTGAGGGTCTTGGCCAGAAACAGCCCATATTCGGTCAAAAATGCCACTTGATGCTCCGCTCAGTGTTCGAATTTTTCACATTCTAGGGAGTTTGCCGGGCTCGCGCAAAAACTCTGCGACAGTGGCTCAAAAAACACACTCTTTAATCACAACCCCTCTATTTTCTTCACATTTTTGCCGTCTCATACTGGCCAAATGCCGTGCGGGGTCAGTACACTGGCTCTTCTATATACCGCGATACCGCGCGCATCTGCCACGAACGTGTTAACAGGAGTTGTCATGCTCGATTATCAGGCCCCCCGGGATCTGCTCAAGCACAAGGTCATTCTGGTCACAGGTGCCGGTGACGGCATAGGCCGCGAAGCCGCTATCACCTATGCCGCCCACGGCGCCACCGTGATCCTGCTCGGCCGCACCAGCGCCAAACTTGAGGCTGTTTATGACCAGATTGAGGCCGCCGGTTATCCGCTGCCCGCCATAGTGCCGGTGGACTTGAAAGGCGCTACCGCCGCCCACTACCGTGGCATGGCCGAGACCTTCGAGCAGCAGTTTGGCCGCCTCGACGGTGTATTGTTCAACGCCGGCCTGCTTGGCACCCTCTCCCCCTTCGAACACATCCAGGAGAAGGAGTGGGACGAGGTGATGCAAGTCAACGTCAAATCAGAGTTCCTGCTGACCCAGGCGCTGCTGCCGCTGATCCGCCAGACCGCCAAGGCGCACGGTGAGGCCTCCATCGTTTACACCTCCTCCAGCGTGGGCCGCAAGGGCCGCGCCTACTGGGGCACCTACGCCATCTCCAAGTTCGCCATCGAAGGCATGATGGAAGTGCTGGCCGACGAGCTGGAAAACACGGCGGTGCGGGTCAACACCCTCAACCCGGGCGGAACCCGCACCAAGATGCGTGCCAGCGCCTTCCCGGCAGAGGATCCCCAGCAGCTCAAGACGCCGGCCGATCTCATGCCGCTCTATCTCTATCTGATGGGGGCCGACAGCCGTGGCAAAACCGGCCAGACCTTTGTGGCCCAGCCCAAATAAATCAACAAAATAACCGGAACCCTGCGCCACATGGGGTTAAATTCAATAGGGTGCCGCCGGCACCCCGTTGAAGGCCCTTACCACATACGATCCCTGATCAGGTTGAAATATGTTTCGTCCCAAGAGCACGTTTGAGCAATGGCGGATCTTTCAGGCCGTGGTGGACCATGGCGGTTATGCCCAGGCCGCTGAAGCACTAAACAAGAGCCAATCCTCTCTCAATCATGCGGTGGCCAAGCTGCAACAGAGTCTGGGGGTGCCTCTGCTGGCAGTGAGGGGGCGCAAGGCAGTATTAACCCCGGCGGGGGAGATATTCCTCAAGCGGGCACGTCAGCTCAGCCAGCAGGTGGAAGAGCTGGAGAACCTGGCCAACAACCTGGAGCGGCAGTGGGAGCCGCAGGTCAACCTCTACGTTTCCGTGCTGCAACCACGGGAGCGACTCTATCGGGCGCTGGCCCATTTCTATCCCCGCAGCCGGGGCTGCCGCGTCAATCTGCACGAACGCATTCACTGCCACTTCAACGCCCTGCAAGTGGGGGATCTCATGCTCTCCGAGCACCTGCCCCAGGATCGTACCGGCCTGCCGCTGGACGAGGTGTGCCTGCTGCCGCTCTGCTCCGCCAAGCATCCCCTCGCCGCCCTGGTAGGGCCCGTCTCGACTGACGAGCTTGCCAGTCACAACCAGATCAGCCTGCATCCCCCCATTCACCGCTCGGTGGACTGGAATGATGCGGATGACACCGGCTGGAAGGCGACCCACTATCACGAAGTGATAGCCATGCTAAAACTCGGCCTCGGCTATGCCTGGCTACCCCGCCATCTGGTGCAGGAGGAGCTGGTCAGCGGCGTCCTGGTGCCGCTGGATCTGGCCAGTGGCAACGAGCGCCATCTCTATACCTATCTGCTGACCCCGTCAGCAGATTCGCTGGGTCCGGCCACCGAGCTGCTGCTGCGCTGCCTGCGCAACGAATATCAGACCGGTAACAACAAATAAGCCCAAGCCGTCAGGCGGCCAGCGCCACCCATCGCCAATCGATCACAGACCCGCCTCACACATTGGGCACCCGCCAGCAGGCGCCCAGTGCCGCCAGCGCCAGCGCCGTGGCCACCATGAAGACCCCGTGAAAACTCCAGATCTCGGCCACAGTCCCCGCAATGGCCCCCGCCATGATGGAGCCGGTACGTATGCTATTGGCAAACAGGGTGGTCGCCACCCCGGCGCGCCCCGGCATCAGATCCTGAAAGTAGGACATGCCGATCCCGGCGACTATGCCGATGAAGATGGCGTTGAGCAGTTGCAACGCGATGAGCGCAGACTGACTCGACAGGGTGACCAGCCCCGCGTAGAAACCCACCCCGGCCAGCACGGCCACAAGCATCATGGGACGCTTGCCGAAGCGCTGGGTGTAGTAGCCAGCCAGCAGCATGAAGGGGATCTCGAGGGCCGCCGCCGTGCCCATCAGCACACCGGCCAGCTTCTCCTCCAGCCCCAGCTCGCGGGTGATGTAGAGCGGCATGTTGATGAGGTACATGCTGTTGCAGGTCCACATCAGGGTGGAGGCAATGAACAGCGCCCGCACAGAAGGGTCTCGCCAGCTGCTGACCCGCTCCACCTCGCTGTTTGGCGTGGGCAGCGGCAGGGAGGGCAGCCAGCGCCACACCACGAAGGCACAGATCAGGTAGGCCAGGGCGGAGGCGAGATACATCACCTCGAAGCCATAGCCGATGGCCAGCGCAAAGGCGATGGGGGGGCCGATGACCCAGGCCAGGGAAAACTGGGCCCGCAACACAGAGCTGAACATGTCTGCCCGCTTGTTGCGGCTGTCGGCATATTCCCGTGCCAGGGCAAACAGCTGGGGACTGGCGGTGGCCGCCAGACTCGCCAGCAAGACCCCCAGGCTCACCAGCAGCCAGTAGTTGCGATTCCAGGCGAACAACAGGGAGAGCACCACCCCCGCGAAGCAGCAGCGCAGGATCAGCCGCTTGCGATCCCCCTTGCTGTCGGAGCGGTGGCCGAGCCACTGGCTGATGAGGATCCCGACCACGGCGTTGACCGTGTAAAACAGTCCGATCAGCAAGGGGCGAACCTGCACCTCTTCGGCCAGAAACAGGCTCAAGGTTGGCACCTGGAGCGCCACTGCCACCCCAGTTATAAAGGTCACGGCCAAAAAAGAGAGGGAAACGGGATCCGATCTCCTCAGCGCGGCGGTCAACAAGCTCATAGGATTACCACTGATTGGGGGCAAGAAAACGGGCCAAAATTCGGCAAGTACATGAAATAGCGTTGCTTATTTTATGTCATGAACAAGAGTCACCTCAAGGCTTGCGACCCCGCGCCCGACCCCGTACATTGAAAGCCCACTGCCCAGCATAAGGATTCCACATGTTTGATTTTGACCGGGAAATAGATCGTCGCGACACCATGAGTCTGAAATGGGACAAGTACAAAGGACAGGACGTGCTGCCCATGTGGGTAGCCGACACCGACTTTGTCTCACCGCCTGCCGTCGTCGAGGCCCTCACCCAGCGGGTCGCCCACGGCATCTTCGGTTACTCGCGCCCCTCTGCCCGGCTGATCGAACTGATCATTGCACGTCTGGCCAGCCGCTACGGCTGGACCATCCAGCCGGAGTGGCTCATCTTCCTGCCCGGTGTGGTACCCGGCCTCAACCTGGCGTGCAAGGCCTGGAGCCAGCACGGTCGCGGCATCATTACCCCCAAACCGGTCTACTACCCCTTTCTGCAGGCACCCGGGTTCAACGATCGCCCCCTGCTCACCGTTCCCATGGTGGAAGAGGCCGGTCGCTGGGTGCTGGATCTGGAGGAGCTGGAGCGTCAGGCCCCGGCGGCGGATCTGCTGCTGCTGTGCAACCCGCACAACCCGGGCGGTACCGTGTTTACCCGCGAAGAGCTCAAGGCCATCGATGCCATCGCCGAACGACACAATCTGGTCGTCTGCTCGGACGAGATCCATTGCGATCTGCTGCTCGACAAGCAGGCCCGTCACATTCCCTACGGCGCCATCAGCCCGGCAGCCGCCGAGCGCTCGGCCGTGATGATGGCACCGAGCAAGACCTTCAATATCGCGGGCCTGTGCTGTGCCTTCGCCGTGGTGCCCAACGCCCGCCTGCGCCTCAAGCTGCAACAGGCGATGCGCGGCATCAGCGCCGACGTCAATCTGCTGGGCTTCGTGGCGGCCGAGGCCGCCTATGAGGGAGGCGAACCCTGGCTCTGCGAACAACTCGACTACCTGGCCGCCAACCTCATGCTTATCGAACAGGCTGTCGCCCGCTGGCCCGGCGTCAAGCTGGCTCGCCATCAGGCCACCTACCTTGCCTGGATTGACGTCAGTGCGCTCGGGCTCGAGGATCCCATCACCTTCTTCGAACAGGCAGGGGTTGGGCTCTCCCCGGGCGCCCAGTTCGGCGATGGCCAGTTCGTACGGTTCAACTTCGGCTGCACCCGGGCAAGGCTGACCGAGGCGCTGGCCCGGATGGAGAAAGCGATCCAGACTCGCATCTGATGGCAATAGGGTATATTTTTGCGGCTGAATCTCAGCTGCACCGACCGCCGCCATAAGCGATGAGGGCGGGTCTGAATGGCACATGCCATGCAAACCCGGCTCTGTGCTGAACAGCGGCAGGCCGTGATGTCAGACGGGATGGGCTTGACCCATCCTTTTTATCAGCCATTAATCCGGTTAATTATGTTGCCAAGCGCCCTGCACCACCTGTCGACCCTGTCTCGTTTCGCCCTGCCCTTGCTGGCAGCCGCCCTGGTGTTGCCCCTGCACGCCACTACACCATCCTATCTCACCATAGGCACAGGGGCGCTCAACGGCGTCTACTATCCCGCAGGAGGGGCCATCTGCCGCCTGCTGAACGCAGATAGCGCCAACCACGGACTGCACTGCGCCGTGCAGAGCACCTCGGGCTCCCTCACCAACCTGAAGGAGCTGAACCAAGGGAAAATCCAGCTGGTGCTGGTGCAATCGGATGTGGTGCATCATGCCGCCAAGGGCACAGGCCCCTTCGTGGGCCAGCCACCCAACGACCGGCTTCGCAGCCTGTTTCGACTCCATCAGGAGTCGCTGACCCTGATCGCCAGTGCCAACAGCAACATCAGCACTCTGACCGACATCGAAGGCAAACGGGTCGATCTGGGCAATCCGGGTTCGGGAGAGCGCGTGACCAGCCAGGCCCTGCTCGATGCCATGGGCTGGCAGGAGAGCAGCTTCGCCCCCGTCATTCCCTCCTCCATCAACAACCGGCTGGAAGGACTCTGCGATGGTACCCTGGACGCCGCCTTCATGGTGGCGGGCCATCCCAATCAGCGCATAGGGGATCTGACCGGTCGCTGTCAGGCACGCATCATCCCCATCGAGGGGGAGCAGATCGATCGTCTGCTCAAGACGCTCCCCTATTATCAGCGCAGCCACATCAGCGCCAATCTCTACCCGGGACAGCCCAGCGACGTCAACACCTTCGCCGTCACCGCCGAACTGATTGCACTGGACAGCCTGCCAGACACAGAGGTGCGCACTGTGCGCGACGTGCTGACCGCACGGCTCAAGCAGTTCACCCGTCTGCATCCGGCGCTGACCCCCCTCACTCTGGACTCCATGCAGGCAAAGGCTGAGGTACCGCACCACCCGGGCATGGAGGATGCCGTCCTGCCGCCGCCATCACTCATCCCCGAATCCCTGACCCCTGAGGAGTCAGCAGGCTCGGCGGCGACGGCAACCCAGGCAGCCCAGTCGGCGGCGCAGACCACCGGGGATGGCGCAGCAGCACAAACCACAACCTCAGAGGCATTGGCAACCCAGCCCACTGCGGTAGAGTCCGTCTCGACCGCCCAGGCCACTCAGGCTGTGACTGTGGACGCCCCCTCGGATGCCGTGGCCACGCAAGCCGTGACGACGGACCCACCCTCGGCCGCACTCGGCTCGGCGCCAGCCGATACGCAAGGGGGGGCGCCCAGTGCCACCAATGGCAGCGACGGCGTGCACCAGCCCCTGCCTGCCACCCCTTCGGCAAGCGTGCCCGTCCAGTAATCTCACGCACCACTTACGAAAGAGGCCACCTGTCAGGGTGGCCTCTTCTTTTGCATTGCTCCTGCGGCCTTGCTCTGTGGCGACTCATACACGACACGGGTCGCCACACAGCTGCCGAGCGGTATCTCCCCTTCCGGCCCAGTCCAACCGGGTCAGGTGCCCGCCATGAACAGTCTGCCTATCCTGCCGGATCTTGTCAGCCTGCGGCCTTGGGCGCCGCTTGATGGCGGGCGTCGGGCTGCAATATCTCCTCCTCCACCCAGTGCAGCAGCTGTTTGATAGCCCGCGACAACACCTGATTCTGACGCACCACGTACCCCAAGCTGGTGCCGGGAAAATCGGTCAGACGGGCCACGGGGGCGGTGAGCTTGAGGCGCGGGTGGAGCGAGAAGTCCGGCACTATGGCCACCCCGAAGCCCGCCTCGGCCCAGTCGAGCTGGGCATCCACGCTGCCCACTTCCATGATGCGGCAAGTCGGCAAACCGAGCAGGGGCAAAGAAGGGTCTATCAGCGCCCGGGTGCGGGTATCGTGGCCGAGCAGGATCAGGGTCGGCTCATCAAGGGGGTCGCTCTCTCCCGCCTTCGCTCGCGCCTGCCAGCGGGCCAGCCCGTGTCCCAGCGCACACCAGGTCACCTGCTGCAACTCGGTGTAGAACAGCGGTTCGCTGCGCTTTTGCGCCATCACGAAGCCAAGATCCGCCTTGCCGGCCCTGACCAGCTCGGCCGCCTGATCCGAGGTGGTATTGAACAGGGTGAGATCGATGCCGGGAAAGGCCTGCTTGAAGCGCTGGAACGGCTGGATCAGCAGCAGACGGGAGATGATGTCGCTGGCGGCGATGGCGAGCGTGCCCTGGCTCAGCTGGTTGAGGGCATTGAGATCGGACTGGCACAGCAGCAGCTCGTTGATGGCCCGCTCGGCACTTTGCAGCAGTCGCTCACCGGCCTGGGTCAGCCGAAACGGGCTGCGTTCAATCAGCTTGACCCGGGTGGCTTGCTCCAGGTTCTTGAGATGCAGGCTGACGTTGGGCTGGGTCATGTGCAATTCGGTGGCGGTCTGGCCAAAGTGCTGCAGGCGGGCCAGGGTAACGAAGGTGTGCAGCCAGTGAATATCCAGCATGGGGATCCTCTTGTTTTTCCACATCTGCGCCCATGACGCGGGCCAGCGCGGCAATACGGGGCGTCTTGCCGGTAAATTCGCCACAATTATATGGTTTTCTTATTGGAATTATAAAGATAATTAATTTTTCTAATCCGCCGCAGCCTCCTAGGATGGACGCCTAACGTCTTAGGAGAAAGAGTCATGTCGTCTATCGTAGTCGTAGGTGCTAACTGGGGTGATGAAGGCAAAGGCCGCATCGTCGATTATCTGGCAGGTCAATCCGCCGCCAGCATCCGTTTTCAGGGCGGCAACAACGCCGGCCACACCGTCGTCAACGACCTGGGCACCTTCAAGCTGCACCAGTTGCCGAGCGGCGTATTCAACCCGGAGTGCCTGGTTGTCCTCGGCCCTGGCATGGTCATCAGCCCCGAGCCGCTGACCCGCGAGCTGGCTGAAGTGAACGCCGCCGGCGTGACCCCGAAACTGGCCATCTCTGATCGCGCCACCTTCTGTCTGCCGATCCATGCGCTGGAAGATACCCTGGAAGAAGTCCGTCTGGGTGATGGCGCCTATGGCTCCACCCGTCAGGGCATAGCCCCGGCTTACGGTGATCGGGTCATGAAAAAAGCGATCCTGGTCGGCTGGTTGAAGCAGCCAGAGGTGCTGGTTGAGCGCATCCAGTTCTTCCTCGACTGGAAACTGCCGCAGCTCAAAGCCCTCTACCCGAGCTTCGAGTTCAGCCAGACCGCCCAGGAAATGGCCGATTGGCTGCTGGAAGTCTCCGCCCCCTGGATCGACGCCGTCTGCAACGTCAGCGAGCCACTCAAGGCCATCCAGGCCCAGAACGGCACCCTGCTGTTCGAAGCCCAGCTGGGCGCCGGCCGTGACCTCATCTACGGTGAGTACCCCTGGGTGACCTCTTCCCACGTTTCCGGCGCCTATGCCGGTATCGGTGGCGGCCTGCCGGCTCTGCGCCCCGAGCGCGTGATTGCCGTGGCCAAGGCGTTCAGTACCTCTGTCGGTACCGGCACCCTGATCACCGCCATGGAGAATCAGGAAGAGTTCCGCAAGTTCGCCAACGAGTTCGGTGCAACCACCGGCCGTCCCCGTGACATCGGCTACTTCGACGCCGTTGCCACCAAGCAGGGTCTGGAGATCCAGGCCGCCAACGAGATCGCCCTGACCAAGCTGGACTGCCTCTCCGGCATGCCGGACCTGAAGATCTGCGTGGCCTACGAAGGCGCCAACACCGAGAACCCCATCTGGCCGCAGACCGCCGGTCTGAAGCCGGTGTACGAGTCCATGGAAGCCTGGAGCGAAGACATCTCTCACATCCGCAAGTTCGAAGACTTGCCCAAGGCTGCCCAGCACTATGTGCTGCGCATCGAAGCCCTGCTGGGTGTGCCGGTTCCCATGGTCTCCGTCGGCCCGGGCCGCGAGCAGATGATACTGCGCTAAGCTCCCTGCGCAGCTGCCAGCAAGATGTCAAAACCGGCCTCACAGAGGCCGGTTTTTTTATGACCACCGCACCATCAGCTGACCGCCGAGGGACAGGCCCCATCCGCGAGAACGACACCCGGCAACAGGCGCCATGCAGGGGCTTCAGCTGGAGAGCGCCCACCTCTGTATGCTCTATCGCAACCTTCTGAAACAGGAAGGCTGATCCCCACTCGCGCAGGGAATAACGCAACAAAAAGGCCTCCGCAAGGGAGGCCTTTCTTATGGCAGCACCGGGCTGAGATGGCAGTCACGGCTTACTTGACGGTCACCCGGGCAAACTTGCGCTTGCCAACCTGATAGACGGCGGTACCGGCACCAATCAGTGCCTTGCCATCGTCCAGCTTGTCACCATCAACCTTGACTGCGCCCTGCTTGATCATCCGCAGTGCTTCGGAGGTGGTGGCCACCAGATCGGCATCCTTGAGCAGGTTGGCAATGGCCAGCCCTTCCCCTTCCAGCGCCAGTTCGACTTCCGGCATCTCGTCAGGCATGGCGTTCTTGGAGAAGCGCTGGGTGAAATCTTCGTGGGCCGCTTCGGCTGCCGCTTCGTCGTGATAACGGGCGATGATCTCTTTGGCCAGCCAGATCTTCACGTCACGAGGATTCAGGGTGTTCGCGGCGATACCGGCCTTGAACTCTTCAATCTCGGCCAAGGGGCGAGAGGAGAGCAGCTCGTAGTAGTTCCACATCAGGGTGTCGGTGATGGACATGATCTTGCCGAACATCTCGCCCGGGGCATCGTGCACGCCTATGTAGTTGGCGGCAGACTTGGACATCTTCTTGACGCCATCCAGACCCACCAGCAGCGGCATCATCAGCACGCACTGGGCGGCCATGCCGGCATCTTTTTGCAGCTCGCGGCCCATCAGCAGGTTGAACTTCTGATCGGTACCGCCCAGCTCGACGTCCGCCTTCAGCGCGACCGAGTCATAGCCTTGCAGCAGCGGATAGAGGAATTCGTGAATCGCGATGGATTGGCCGCCGGTGTAGCGCCTTTTGAAGTCGTCGCGTTCCATCATGCGAGCCACGGTCTGCTTGGCCGCCAGCTTGATCATGCCGGTCGCGCCCAGCTCGCCCAGCCAGCTGGAGTTGTACTCGATACGGGTCTTGGCAGGATCGAGGATCTTGAACGCCTGCTCGGCATAAGTGAGGGCGTTGTGCTTGATGGCCTCTTCGGAGAGCGGCGGACGGGTGCTGTTCTTGCCGGAGGGGTCACCCACCATGGCAGTGAAATCACCGATCAACAGGATGATCTCATGGCCCAGATCCTGGAAGGTCTTCAGCTTGTTGAGGATCACGGTATGACCCAGGTGAATGTCGGGAGCCGTCGGATCCATCCCCAGCTTGATGCGCAGCGGGCGCCCTTCCTTCAACTTGGCGACAAGTTCTTCTTCAACCAGAATTTCTTCCGCTCCGCGCTTGATCTCGGCTAGCGCCACCTCGAGCTGGGACATTTTTTGACTCTCCAATCACGATTCCACAGGGCCAAACATATTACTGGAATGGCGAGCTAATTGGAAAGGCTGTAAAATCCATCCATTCTGCCCGACTTCATCTGCTTCTCATGGTTATTTGGCACGCCTTCAACGCACTTCCCCACTGGCACCGCAAGATGGTGCTGATCCTGAGCATCATGGTGATGATGCTGGCTGCCTGGCCAAGCGAACAGGCGGTCGCAACCCGGGTCGATGACAGCGGCAACGATTTTGCTGCCGAGCCGCAAGCCGACGAGGGCGAGCTGCTGGCCCAAACCGAGCTGCCCGTCACCCCGCCCAAGCCCAGCTATGTCACCAAACAGGTGAAGGTGCACCGGGGCGACAACATGGGAGTCATCTTCCAGCGCCTTGGCCTCAGCACCACGGATCTGCACCTCATCGATCAGCTCGATGGCACGGATCCCCTGCGCCGGCTCAAACCCGGTCAGGAGCTCACCTTCAAGCTCACCAAACATGGCATGCTGCACAGCCTCTATTACCCCCACAGCCTGGAGCAGGCGCTGAAAGTGAACCGCAAGGCGGATCGCTTCATCGCCAAACCGGTCAAGCTGGAACTCGATACCCGCGAGCAGGTGGCCAAAGGCGAGATCCGCTCCAGCTTCTGGGGTGCTGCCGCCGAGGCGGGCATGACAGAAGTTCAGATCATGAACCTGGCAGCCATCTTCGGCTGGGACATCGACTTCGCTCAGGACCTACAACCCGGGGATAGCTTTCGGGTGGTCTATCAGGAGAAGTATCAGGATGACGAGCGGGTCGCCTCCGGCGATATCCTGGCCGCCGAATTCGTCAACCAGGGCACCGCTTACCGCGCCGTGCTCAATCAAGATGGCAACTACTACACGCCGGAAGGCAAGGCGATGCGCAAAAGCTTCCTGCGCGCCCCGGTCAACTTCAAATACATCAGCTCCAACTTCAACCCGCGCCGCCTCCACCCGGTCACCGGCAAGATCCGCCCCCACAACGGCATCGACTATGTGGCTCCTGTAGGCACCCCCATCATGGCGGCGGGCTCCGGCCAAGTGGTGGCCGCCGGCCACAACCAGTTCAACGGCAACTACGTCTTCATCAAGCACGCCGGCAACTTCGTGACCAAATACCTGCACCTATCCAAACGCACCGTCGATAAAGGGCAACGAGTGAAACAGGGGCAGACCATTGGCACCCTGGGGGGCACAGGCCGGGTGACAGGCCCGCACCTGCACTATGAATTCGTGGTGGGCGGCATTCACAAGAACCCGCGCACCCTCACCCTGCCACAGGCTGAAACCCTGACCGGACGGGAGCTGGCCAATTTCAGGAAGCTGGCGATGCCGCAACTGGCCAAACTCGACCAACTTGACAAGCCTGAGCTGCAGCTGGCTCAGAACAAACGGGACAATCGCGGCGGCTAAGTGGCCGCCAAGGAGTGGGGAATGAAAGAGCGCTATATCGGACTGATGTCAGGCACCAGCATGGATGGGATCGATGCCGTGCTGGTGATGATCGACGGCGATGAACTGCGGGTCGAAGCGGCACTCTGCCACCCCTGGCCCACGGCCCGTGAGCTGCACGCCCTCAGCACTCCGGGCGAGAACGAAATAGACAGGATGGGCGTGGCCGACAATCTGGTGGCCCGCGAGTTTGCTGCCGCCACCCACGCGCTGCTCGCCAAGGCGGGGCTGACCCCTGAAGATATTCGCGCCATCGGCAGCCATGGCCAGACCATCCGCCACCGCCCTCAGCTCGGCTTTACCCTGCAGATCGGCAATGCCGCCCTGTTGGCCGCGCTGACCGGCATTGATGTGGTGGCCGATTTTCGCACCATGGACATGGCCCTCGGCGGTCAGGGGGCGCCGCTGGTGCCCGCTTTCCATCAGGCACTGTTTGCCAAACCCGGCGCCCTGCGGGTGGTGCTGAACCTCGGCGGCATCGCCAATATCTCGGTGCTGCCGGGCAATCCCGGTGGGGTGTATGGCTTTGATACCGGCCCTGCCAACACCCTGCTCGATGGCTGGTATCGCCGTCATCAGCCAGACGGCGGCAACTACGACGCCGGTGGTAAATGGGCCGCCAGCGGCCAGCTTATTCCTGACCTGCTTGGAAAGCTGCTGGCTCACCCCTACTTCGCCGCCGCCTCCCCCAAGAGCACCGGGCGGGAGATGTTCACCCTCGATTGGCTCGATGGCGAGCTGGCAGGCACTGCATACGCCCCCGTGGATGTTCAGCGCACCCTGCAGGCACTCACCTGCCACAGCATCGCCCGTCAGCTGCCCGCCCAGCCCGAGGCTGTCGGTACCAGCCAACCCAAAGCCGAGCTGTTTGTCTGCGGCGGCGGCGCCCATAACACCCCGCTGCTGGCGGAACTCGCCAGCCTGCTGCCCTGCTGGCACATCGCCAGTACCTTTGATCTGGGGATAGCCCCCGACTGGGCGGAGGGGGCGGCATTTGCCTGGCTGGCACAGCGCTTTATCCATCGCAAGCCGAGCAACCTGCCCGCGGTCACCGGCGCCAGTCGCCCGGCCGTGCTGGGTGCCCTCTACCTCGCCGGATAACTGACACCGGGTGCCCCCATCCCGAGCGCTGATCCAGACCCGGTCCCTTGTGCGCCTGCCGACCACTGACCCGCGTCACGCTGGCGGGCAAGCCAGCATCTTGCTCCACCATCTTGCTCCACCATCACAACCGCTCACAGGACGACTGCCCCCTTATGGCTGTCTCTTGATCAGATCTTGATCCCCGAAGCCATCATCTCTTTGGCGGCAATAAAGCCGTCCAGTTTACTTTGCAGTGTTTGCCAGCCTTCCCAGAGTGAGCTCCAGCCTGCAATCCCTGTTCG
>NZ_JAACGC010000073.1:0-20060 GCF_029237385.1 Aeromonas sp. 1HA1 | reverse complement strand
TCAAGGGATTTGTGCTGCTGACGTTGGTGGTAAACAACGTGAAATTCAAGGACGGAGTACAGGTGCTGGATGAGTCAGACAGGAATGCCGCCTGACCGACTCCATACACCAGATTTGACAATAGCTCGCCGAGCGGGATCTGCTGGCTTGCCAGTTTCAAGTTGATGGCGCGTTCTGTCCCCCACTGAGTGGTTTGCCCTAAAGCTTGTTTTGTCCTTGCCGATACCTAACGTGAGATCGTGTGGAGGGCAGGCAGTTGAACGCTTGGATGTTAGGGTTGGTCAGCATATCCGTGAGTATGCAGTTACAGGCGGGCGTTACCGAGTTTGGTGCCGGCCTGGATCAATCCGTCTGGCGCCTGACCTCGGACACGCAAGTGGAGTGCCGCCTCGAACACCCCATTCCCAACTGGGGTACGGGAGCCTTCGTCAGCCGGGCCAGCCGCCGGATCAATCTGGATTTTGAACTCAAGGGGCTGCGCCAGCAGGCCCGGACCCAGACGGTCAGTCTTGGGATCATGCCACCAGTCTGGCGACCCGGCATCGCCGGACGGGAAGTGAGCCAGCTGCGCTTCTACCAGCAGTTCGATGGCCTGGTGGAGGGGCAGACCGCCTGGACCATGCTGGACGAGCTTGAGGGGGGGCGCATGCCGACCTTCCAGTATCGCGATTGGTATCGCCAGAATCGACCGGTGCGGGTGTCGCTCTCCTCGGTCAACTTCCGGGTCAAGTATCAGGCGTTCGTGGATTGCCTGAACAGCCTGCTGCCATACAGCTTCAATGACATCGCCTTCAGCGTGCTCACCTATGACAAGAACAGCGACGAGCTGTCGCTGGCCTCCAAACGGCGGTTGGCTATGATCGGTGAGTATGTGAAGGTCGACAAGAGTATCGATGTAGTGGTGATCGACGCCTACAGCGACAGCTATGGCGGTCGCTGGCCGAACCAGAAACTCTCCGAGAAGCGGGCCGATGCCATCAAGAAGGTGTTCGTGGATCTGGGTATCGAACCCGGCAAGATCTCGGTAGAGGGGCATGGCGAGAAGCGGCACGTCGCCTCTAACGAAACCGAAGGTGGTCGCGCCAAGAACCGGCGCGTGGTGATCAACATGGGGCGCAATGGCGCCATCTGATGGGCGGTGACCCTTCAATGAAAAAGAGCGCTGTGGCGCTCTTTTTTATGGGGATCTTGTCCTGGTGATGCCTTAGACACTGTCACCCAGGCCTGTGCCTGTGTCTTTCTTGGCGATCAGTTCAATTTTGTAACCATCCGGATCTTCCACGAAGGCAATGACGGTTTTGCCGCCCTTGACCGGGCCCGGCTCGCGGGTGATCTTGGCGCCGGCGGCACGCAGCGCATCGCAGGTGCCATAGATGTCGTCTGCTTCCAGCGCAATATGGCCGTAGGCCGACCCCAGCTCATATTCGCTCACGCCCCAGTTGTAGGTGAGTTCGATGACGGACTCATCCTTCTCGTCGCCGTAACCGACGAAGGCCAGCGTGTACTTGTATTCGCTGTTCTCGCTCTTGCGCAACAGTTTCATCCCCAGTACTCGGGTGTAGAAGTCGATGGAGCGTTGCAGATCGCCGACGCGTAACATCGTATGCAGGATTCTCATGACTTGGCTCTCCAGATAGGATTAACGTTGTACTGATATTCGATAGAAGAAGGGAGAACCCGGATCGACTGATGTGGCCGCATGGTGTGCAGGACCGTGTGTTCAGCTCTCCGGGTAGATCTTTTCTTTGTACTCGCAAAGGTCCTCGATGATACAGGAACCACAGCGCGGTTTGCGAGCCAGACAGGTGTAACGACCGTGCAGGATCAGCCAATGGTGAACGTCCAGCTTGAACTCGGCGGGCACCACTTTCAGCAGCTTCTCTTCCACCTGATCCACGTTCTTGCCCACCGCGAAGCCGGTGCGATTCGACACCCGAAAGATGTGGGTATCGACGGCGATGGTAGGCCAGCCAAAGGCGGTGTTGAGCACCACGTTGGCCGTCTTGCGACCGACCCCTGGCAGGGCTTCGAGCGCTTCGCGGTTTTCCGGTACCTCGCCGCCATGACGCTCCAGCAAGACGGCACAGGTCTTGATGACGTTCTCGGCCTTGGTGTTGAACAGGCCAATGGTCTTGATGTACTGCTTCACCCCGTCCACCCCTAGCGCTAGCATGGCGGCCGGGGTATTGGCCACCGGATAGAGCTTGTCGGTGGCCTTGTTGACGCTCACGTCAGTGGCCTGGGCCGACAACAGCACGGCGATCAGCAGCTCGAACGGCGAGTGAAAGTTGAGCTCTGTGGTGGGGTGGGGATTGTCGTCCCGCAGCCGTTCCAGGATCAGCCTGCGTTTCTGGTTGTTCATGGATCTCTCTTGTCTCAGAGCTGGGTTGCGCGGGTGACCGCAGCCGGCACGTCGGCGTGTGCCTTGTCGGCAGCCTGCTTGCGGCCCAGCCAGTCGTTGATGGCGTTTTTGCCAGCGATCATCAGGCCCAGGCCGATGAAGCCGCCGGGAGGCAGGATCGCCAGCAGCAGGCTGGCGTCGGCGTGGAACAGTTCGATGCGCAAGGACTTGGCCCAATCCCCCAGCAGCAGATCAGCACCGTCAAACAGGGTGCCCATGCCGATGATCTCCCGCAGCCCCCCCAGCACCAGCAGCACCAGCGTAAAGCCCAGCCCCATCATGAAGCCGTCGAGGGTAGCCAGCAGGGGTGGGTTCTTGGAGGCATACGCCTCGGCCCGGCCTATGATGACGCAGTTGGTGACGATCAGGGCGATGAAGATGCCGAGCGCCTGATAGAGGCCATAGGTGTAGGCGTTCATCAACAGTTGCACGCTGGTCACCAGGGCGGCGATGATCATCACATAGACGGGAATGCGGATATCCTTGGGCACCAGGTTGCGCACCAGGGAGATGGTGAGGTTGGAGCTGACCAGCACCGCCATGGTGGCCAATCCCAGCCCCAGCGCATTGGTAAAGGTGGAGGAGACCGCCAGGGTGGGGCAGAGCCCCAGCACCTGCACCAGGGAGGGGTTGTTTTTCCACAGCCCTTGCAGCATCAGCTCCTTGAGCTCTTCACGACGGCCATTGCCCTCGCTGACCGGGCTCAGCCCGTCAATCACATCGACTTGTTCCATGGCTTGTGCTCCGGTGTTATGGGGTGGGGTCACAGGAGGGGGCATCCCGCAGCAATTCAGGGTGCTCCTGTTGTAACAGCAGCAGGTTCTTCACCGCCTTGACCACGGCGCGGGGGGTGATGGTGGCGCCGGTGAAGGCATCGAATTCACCGCCATCCTTCTTCACCGCCCAGCTTGCCTCGTTGTCGTGGTTGAGGAACTTGTCAGAAAAGCTGTTGATCCAGCTCGATTTCTTCAATTCTATCTTGTCACCAAGGCCCGGTGTCTCATTGTGGGCCAGCACCCGTACCGCACTGACGTTACCCTTGGCATCTGTGCCGACGATGAGACGAATGGCCCCACTGTAGCCGTCGGGGGCCACGGTTTCCAGCGCATAGCCGGTGATCTCGCCCCGCAGGGTCGCGGTGTAGAGCGGCATGGCCTGATCGCTGCCCAGATACCTCCTGCTCTGCACCTGCTTGCAACTGGCCACCAGATCATTGTCATAGCTCCCCTCCGGCAACAGGGCCGAGAGGGTGCGCAGCTTCTCCAGCTGCTGCTGATGGGCGATCCGGTCACGGGTCAGCTCGTTGGTCAGCACCACCACGGCGGTGCAGGCCAGGGCAAACAGCGCCAGGGTGACGCCATTTTTGCGCATGCTCTTTAACATTGGATCTTTCCTGAGAGTGGGGTTTGCGCCAGGGTCATGTACGACGTGCTCCATCTCCCCTGAGGCGTGTCAGGTGGTCGTTCGGCGTGGCCACGCAGAGGTGGGTTATCCGCAGAATGTTACTCATTTGCGGCGGGCTCCGTAGACCTTGGGGCGCGTCAGGCTGTCAATCAGCGGTACACAGAGGTTGGCCAGCAGCACGGCGAAGGCGAAGGCGTCCGGGTAGCCGCCAAAGCGACGGATGAGGTAGACCAGCACGCCGATCAGCACGCCGTAGACCAGACGTCCACGAGGGGTGGTGCTGGCGCTCACCGGATCGGTGGCGATGAAGAAGGCCCCCAGCATGGTGGCGCCGCTAAACAGATGGAACATGGGGGTGGCGGTGGCATCCGGCGTCATCAGATAACCCAGGGTTGCCGCCAGCAGCAAGGAGCCCAGAATAGCTCCCGGAATGCGCCAGTTGATGACTTTTTGTTGCAGCAGGAACAGGCCGCCCAACAGGTAGCCGAGGTTGACCCAGCTCCAGCCGATACCGCCCCAGCCCTCGAACACGGCGTGGGTCATCACCTCGCCAGCGGTGAGCCCCTGGGTCAGCCCGGTCTTCAGGGTATCGAGCGGGGTGGCCATGGTGAGGCCATCCACCCCTTGCTTGAGCTGCGCCATGCTGTAGCCGTCCAGGCTGAAGCCGGTGAAGATGACGGACACCGCATCGCCGAAGCCGATCCCATAGGCGGCTATGCCCGACGGCGGCAGCCAGCTGGTCATCTGTACCGGGAAGGAGACCAGCAGCAGCACATAGGCCACCATGGCCGGGTTGAACAGGTTTTGACCCAGCCCGCCGTAGAGGTGCTTGGCGATGATGATGGCAAAGGCGGTACCGAGCACCAGCATCCACCAGGGCAGCAGGGGAGGCAGGGAGAGGCCGATCAGCACGGCGGTCAGCGCCGCGCTGCCATCCATCAGGGCGGGCTTGATGGGACGGCGGCGCAACTTGAGCACCAATGCCTCTGCACCCAGCGCTGTGACCAGCGCCAGCAGGATCTGGATAAGGGAACCCCAGCCGAAGAACCAGATCTGGGCCAGCAGGCCGGGCAGGCAAGCCAGGATCACCAGCAACATCAGGGTTTGGGTCTGTTTGCGGTTATGGGCAAACGGCGCACTCGCGATATTGAACATGGATCAGTGGCTCTTGTCGGTCGATGAAGAAGGGGATGCCTGCAGCGCGGCGTCGGCAGCCAGCTTTCTGGCTTTGGCGCGGGCCACGGCGGCGGCAATGGCCGCTTTCTTGGGATCGGCGTCAGTAACGACCTGTACCTGTGCTGTTGCCTGGCGGGTATCCGCGTCCGCGACGACACCTGCGTCAGGCCCGGCGACGTTTTCATCCGCAGCGTGCGCCGCTTTCTTGGCCTTGGCCCGGGCGATGGCGGCGGCAATGGCTGCTTTCTTGGGATCGACCTCGGCGGGAGCCGGTGCGGGGTCGAGGCCCTGCTCGGGTTCGGTCGTAATCGACTCGGGCGCAGCGGCGATGTTTTCCTCCACAGCGTGCGCGGCCTTCTTGGCCTTGGCGCGAGCGATGGCGGCGGCAATGGCTGCCTTTTTAGGGTCGACCTCGGCCGGAGCCGGTGCGGGGTCGAGGCCTCGCTCGGGTTCGGTCGCAATCGGCTCGGGTGCGGCGGCGATGTTTTCCTCCGCAGCATGCGCGGCCTTCTTGGCCTTGGCGCGAGCGATGGCGGCGGCAATGGCTGCCTTTTTAGGGTCGACCTCGGCCGGAGCCGGTGCGGGATCGAGTCCCCGCTCGGGTTCGGTTGCAATCGGCTCGGGCGCGGCGGCGATGTTTTCATCCGCAGCGTGCGCGGCCTTCTTGGCCTTGGCGCGGGCGATGGCGGCGGCAATGGCTGCCTTTTTGGGGTCGATCTCGGCCGGAGCCGGTGCGGGGTCGAGTCCCCGCTCGGGTTCGGTCGCAATCGACTCGGGCGCGGCGGCGATGTTTTCATCCGCAGCGTGCGTGGCCTTCTTGGCTTTGGCGCGAGCGATGGCGGCGGCAATGGCTGCTTTCTTGGGATCGGCCTCGGCGCTGGGTGTCGCCTCTGTGACAGGGGCAGCCGCAGCGGCCGATGTATCAGCGGTTGCCTCGTCAGGGGCGGTTTGAGCCGCCCTCTTGGCCTTGGCACGGGCCAAGGCTGCAGCGATGGCCGCTTTTTTCGGATCCTGCGCCTCTGGCGTGGGCGCAATGACGGCGGGCTCATCGCCGCTGGCCGCCTTGGCGGCGCGGCGGGCGAGGGCCTCCTGCTTGCGTGCCTCGCGGGCGGCCATCATGGCGCTGTTGTCGGGCTGCTCAGCCGCTGTGCTGGCGGTCGTCTCCTGCTTGGCCTTGATGCGGGCCAGGGCTGCTGCGACCGGGTCTTCGCCTCCTGCGGCTGTCATGGCCTGGCGGCGCTGGGCTGCCGCCTCGGCGTGACGAGCCTCGCGGGCGGCTTTTTCCCGCTCGAACCGGGCCTGCTTGGCCTCGAAACGCTGTTTGGCACGCTCGGCTTTTTCTGCCTCGGCACGCGCCTCGCGAATATCATCCTTGGCAATCTTGTAGTACTGCACCAGCGGGATCTCGCTCGGGCAGACCCAGGCGCAAGCGCCGCACTCGATACAGTCGAACAGACTGAGCGCTTCTGCCTTGTCGTATTCTTTGGCGCGGCTGTACCAATAGAGCTCCTGGGGCAGCAAAGTGGCCGGGCAGGCATCGGCACAGGCGCTGCAACGGATGCAGGCTTGCTCGGGACCGGCGGGCGGCAGCTCGGCCCGGGTCGGGGAGAGCAGGCAGTTGGTGGCCTTGACCACGGGGACCATGGCGTGGGGCAGGGTGAAACCCATCATGGGGCCCCCCATGATGACCCGCTGGTCCGCCTCGGGTTGCAGCTCGAAACGCTGCAACAGCCAGCGTACTGGTGTGCCCAGCAGTACCCAGGCGTTGCCCGGCTTCTTGAAGGCATCACCGGTGAGGGTGACGATGCGGGAGATGAGCGGCTCGCCGTCGAGGATGGCGCGCTTGATGGCGAACACGGTGGCCACGTTGAGTACCATGATGCCCATGTCCACCGCCCGGCCTCCCTTGGGTACCTGACGGCCGGTAAGCAGCTCTATGGTCTGCTTGGCACCGCCCGAGGGGTACTTGGTCGGCACCGTCTTGACCAGCACATCCTCATCTGTGGCGTGACGGGTCAGCTCGCCGATGGCGGCGGGTTTGTTGTCTTCCACCCCGATCAGGGTCAGCTTGGGCTTGAGCAGATGCTTGAGCACCCGGATGCCGTCCATGATCTCGTCGGCATACTCCTGCATCAGTCGATCGTCGGTGCTGATATAGGGTTCGCACTCCAGCCCGTTGACGATGAGGATCTCGGTCAGCTGACCGCGACCGTCCAGCTTGCTGTGGGTCGGGAACACGGCGCCGCCGAGGCCCGCAATGCCGGCCTGCTGGATGCGTTCCAGCAGCTCGCCCCGCTCCAGATTCCAGTAGTCGCTGCGGCCCTGCCGCTCACCCCAGGCATCTTCCCCATCCGGGGTGAGCGTGATGCAGAGATCATCGAGGCCGGAGGGGTGCGCTACCGTGTGGTGGCCGATGGCCGTGATGGTGCCCGAGGTGGAGGCGTGCACCGGCACGATGCGCCCCTTGTCGTAGCGGGTCAGCGGCTGACCCTTTTTGACCTTGTCGCCGACCTGTACCAGCAGATCGCCAGACGGACCTGCATGCTGGCGCACCGGAATGATGAGCTGGGGCGGCAGACCCGCGTCCACCACCGGGGTCAGGCTGGATTGGTGCTTGTTCTCGGGAGGGTGAATGCCGCCGTGAAAATCCCACAGAGTGCCGGCTTTGATGCGTTCGAGCAGATGCTGCATGGTTACTCCGCTGTTTATTCCACTATCTTGACCGGAATGGCGACCTTGGCCAGATCCCACTTCCAGTTGTCGACCGTGGTCGGCACCGGGACCATCTCGATACAGTCGGTCGGGCAGGGATCGACACAGAGATCGCAGCCGGTGCACTCGTCGGTGATGACGGTGTGCATCGCCTTGGTGGCACCGACAATGGCATCGACCGGACAGGCCTGGATGCACTTGGTGCAGCCAATGCATTGATCTTCATGGATGAAGGCGACTTTCTTGACCGGGATGGCGGTCTCTGCACTGCCCAGCGGTTGGGGTTCTACCCCCATCAGGTCCGCTATCTTGCGCATGGCGGCATCGCCACCGGGCACGCACTTGTTGATCTGATCGCCATTGGCCAGCGCCTCGGCATAAGGTTTGCAGCCAGGGTAGCCGCACTGGCCGCACTGGGTCTGTGGCAACAGGGCATCGAGCTGATCGACGATGGGATCGGCTTCTACATGAAACTTGACGGCGGCAAAGCCCAGAATGATGCCGAAGGCCAGGGCCAGCAAAGCCAACACCAGAACGGCAAAGAGTATGTGAGTCATAGCGCTATATCTTGATAAGGCCGGTAAAGCCCATAAAGGCCAGCGACATCAGGCCGGCGGTGATCATGGCAATCGACACCCCGCGAAACGGAGTGGGAACGTCAGCTGCCACCAAGCGTTCACGCATGGCGGCAAACAGTATCAGTACCAGCGAGAAGCCTGCAGCTGCGCCAAACCCGTAGATGATGCTCTGAAGGAAGTTGTGACGCTCGTTGATGCTCAGCAGCGCCACGCCCAGCACGGCACAGTTGGTGGTGATGAGCGGCAGGAAGATGCCAAGCAGGCGATAGAGGGTCGGGCTGCTCTTGCGGATAACCATCTCGGTGAACTGCACTACGACGGCGATCACAAGAATGAAAGCAAGGGTGCGCAGGTAGGCGATGTTCAGCGGGATCAGGATATAGTGTTCCATCAGATAGGAACTGGCGCTGGCCAGCGTCATCACGAAGGTGGTCGCCAGCCCCATGCCGACGGCGGTCTCCAGCTTGCCGGAGACGCCCATAAAGGGACACAGGCCGAGAAACTTCACCAGCACGAAGTTGTTAATCAGCACAGTACTGACCAATAAAAGCAGGTACTCAGTCATGGGAGATGGGTTATCCGGTTTGAAGGCGGCGGTATTATCTGATTTTAGGTCTCCTTAAACAACCGCAAGGCCGCATGGTTATTATTCAAATGGCCAATTTCATGGAGGAAATGTGCGCCCTTTACCCATTTTTACCCTGACCCTGGCAATGCTGCTCTGGTCCAGCTCATTTATCGCCCTCAAGCACGTGTTGGGGATCTGGGGCTTCGGTCAGGTGCTGTTCATGCGCATGAGCGTGGCCGCGCTCTGCTGGCTGCTTTGTTACCGCTATCTGGGCAATTTCACCTGTCAAAAAGGGGATTGGCGCTGGCTGGCCCTGATGGGGGGACTGGAGCCCTGCCTCTATTTCCTGCTGGAGGTGAATGCCCTGCGCTACACCAGTGCCGGGCAGGCGGGCATGGTTTGTGCCATGTTACCGCTCATCGTGGCCCTGGTTGCCTTTGTGCTGCTCAGGGAGCGGGTCAGTCGCCGCCAGTTGCTCGGGTTTGCCATCGCCATCGTCGGCATCGCCCTGCTGGGGCTGAGCAGTGGAGTGGACGAGTTTGCCCCCAACGCCCTGCTCGGTAATAGCCTGGAGATGGGGGCCATGCTGTGCGCCGCCATCTATTCAGTGGTATTCAAGAAGCTCTCCAGTCGTTACAGCGTGCTGACCCTGACCGCGTTGCAGGCGTTTATCGGTACCCTCTTCTTTGCCCCCTTCGCTTTCCGCGAGCCCTGGCCGACGGCCTGGGCCTGGCAGGACATGGTGGTCATCGTCTTCCTCGGTGCCTTTGTGACGCTCGGGGCCTACTTGCTTTACAACTGGTCGGTGACCCAGGTCAAGGTGACGCTGGCGGCGGCCTATGTGAACCTCATCCCGGTGTTTACCCTGTTGCTGGCTTATCTGCTGCTCGGTGAAACCCTGACGTCGCTGCAGTGGCTTGCCTGTGGCGCCGTTCTGCTGGGTATTGCTGTTGGGCAACTGCCTGCTCGGCGCAAGGTACGCGAGCCTGTTATCGCCGACAGCTGATCTGTCCCGCGCTACCGGGACGTGCTGGCGCTTTTGGCGGCCAGTTGCCGCACTTCGTCCGCCACCACGGCAAAGCCGCGCCCCGGGGCCAGCCCGATTTTGGCCGTGCGGGCCGTGAATCTGTTCATTTTCCCCGCAGTTCAACTGTAACCGACCACTGAGAATGAAAAAGCCGGGAGCAACCGAAAGTAAGTGGGAGATCGCGGGACAAACTCAAGGCTGACAAGGCTTGGAGGGGGAACGGAAGGCGCCAGGTGCGCGCGGTACCAAAATGAAAGACGGTGCGTGACTCTTGGCGTGAATGCGCTGGAAATGAAAAACAGGATCTGGCGCTTCAAAACGGAGTTAAAGCTACTGTTTAGAGCCCGTTTTGAAGCGCGACAGTTTAAAAAAAATCGTGCCCTGCCCAGACTACCTTGCCGATCACGGTCAGGTTCTCCAGCTGGTTGGCTGGAACGACCTGCAGGGGGTAATCATCGCGGTTGTCGCTGATGATAGTGATCCCGCCATCGAAGTTTTTCTGCAGGCGCTTGGCATAGAGCTCTTCGCCAAGGCGCAACACGAAGATGGATCCATCTTCGATCTGATTCTTGCTGATATCGACCAGGATAGAGTCACCAGAGTGGATGGTGGGCTCCATGCTGTCGCCTTTGGCGAAGACCACCACCAGGTTATCCGGGTTTAACTTGCGAAACGTGAGCCACTTGCGGCGAAAGGCCAGCTTGCGTTTAACCTCATGATCATCATTAAACGCACCATGGCCGGTACTGACGGTGACATGGTAGCCATCGATCAGCGCGTACTCCTCATCAAACTCCTCACATTGCACCATCTGCTCGCCCGTTCCATCAGGATGTTTCGGGCCCTGACCGGTGGCCAGCCACTCCAGATTGACATTGAACACCCGCGCGATGCGCAGCGCCTTGTCGATGGTGGGCAGTGAATTGAACGGAGGGAAGTATTTACGCATCCCCGATTCACTCATCCCCGCCTGTTTGGCGAATGCCTTGTAACTCAGACTCCCGCGAAGCTCATCCAGACGGTCACTCAGAGTATCCATTCCAGCCGTCAGAAAAGATACCTCACCGTCTTTTTGTACTGCTTGTGGTTTTTCTTCATAACGCTCTGACATACAAGGAATTCTCGGCTAGTAGCTAATGCTGGTGATTCGACAGACAAAAAATTCCGCACAAAAAGACTTGTCAATCTTTTTGGGGTGATCAATCATTCATATGTGACGCATGGCGACATAAACTCATTCATTTATGAATGGTGAAGACGCGCACCGCGACACTTGATGATACCGAAACGGGGTGAGTATGTCAGGGAAAACACCAGAGTGGATCAGGGCTGAGCTCATAAAACGTGGATATTCCCAAGCTGCTTGGGCCCGCGCCAAAGGGCTGCATCCCAGAGCCGTACAGCGCTGTATCAAACACTATGCCCCAGCCAAGGGTGTCAGCCCCAAGCGTCGGGAAAGCCGCTCCATCATGGCCTTGCTCTCCGAGTCGCTTGGGATCGATCTGCTGGGAGGTGACCAATGAGCACTTGGTACACCGCCCAAGCGTTGGCCGGGTTGGCCGGCATGCCCGCTTACCCCGATGGTGTGCGCAAAAAGGCCGAGCGTGAAGAGTGGCAAAGCCGCAAACGCGAAAAAGGCAAAGGGGCCGAGTACCACATCAGCTCACTGCCGATCGAAGCCCGCCGTTATCTGGCAGAGCAAGCCGTGGCCGCACAAGGTCAAGCCGTGACCGATCATGCGGCAGGTGGCAAGGCCATGGCCAAGCTGTTGGCGCGTGAGGTGCCGGTCAAACCGGAGGCAGGCCGCAAATTGCTGACATTGGGGGAGGGCGCTCGCCAGAAGGTCGATGCCAGACTGCTGATCCTCCAGGCCGCCGATATTTTCCTGGCACCCTATCAAGCTTGCCAACAAGGGGAGGTGGGTCGGCGTGCGTTTATTGAGGCTTACCGTGCCCGCAGCCTGTCACTCCCTGCGAGCGTCTATGACCGGCAAAAACCATTCAGCCTGATCACCCTGCGCCGTTGGCAGAGTGCGTTGGCGGACGAAGGCCCCGCAGCCCTGGCGGGCAACTACCAGCGGGAGCGGCCATCGACCGTCGAGCAGAGCCCGGATCTGGCCCAGTTTCTCACCGCACTGGTTACCGCCAAACCCCATCTGGCCAACAAGTGGGGAGCCCTGCACGAACTTGCCAGCCAATACAACGAGATGAATCAGCTGGGATGGCACATCCCCAGCCAATCCTCCTTGCGTCGCTGGATGGTGAAATGGTTGGCAGACAACAAGGTGGCCTTTACCTATGCCACCAACCCGGATGCCTACAACAACAAATACCGCAGCGCGATCGAGGAGATGTACCCCTGGATGGCTCAGCCCAACGACGTGTGGGAGTTCGACAGCACGCCGGTCGACGCCATGTTGGTGGATGGTCGTCACAGCATCATCGCCGTGATCGACGTGTATACCCGTCGGGTGCGCCTGCTGGTGGCCAAGAGCTCATCGAGCGAGGGGATCTGCCTGCTGCTGCGCAAGACGCTGCTGGCGTGGGGCACCCTCAACGATAACGGCGTGATGCGCACCGATAACGGCTCTGACTATGTGAGTCAGCGGGTCATGTCCATCTGCACTCTGCTCGGCATGAACGTTAGCCGCTCCAACGCCTATTCGGGGTGGGAAAAACCGCACATAGAGCGCTTCTTTCGCACCCTGAGCCACGGCCTTATCGAGTTGCTGCCCTCCTATATCGGCCACTGCGTGGCCGATCGGCAGGTGATCGAGGCACGCAAGAGCTTTGCCCAGCGTCTGGAAGAAAAACGCAAAGCGGATGCCGAAAAGGAGATCTTCGAGCTGGCCATGACGGCCTGTGAGCTGCAGAGCTTGCTCGATAACTGGCTCGATGCCCGCTACCACAACCGCAAGCATGGCTCCCTGGGGATGACCCCCAACGAGAAATATGGTCATGCCCGCTATCAGCGGCGGGCCATTGGCGATGAGTCTGCGCTGGATCTGCTGCTTAACCACATCGGCGAGGCCACCGTCTCCAAAGGCTTCATCAAAGCCGGCGGGCTCAAATACACGGCCCCAGAACTGCTGGAGCATAACTGGAAGAGCCAGCGGGTCAGCGTGTTCCTCGACCCCAGCGATGTGGGTCGCGCCATCTTGTATCGCACAGGCGACTGGAACGAGCGGATCGAGGCCGTGAACATCGAACTGCTGGGCAATGGTGTCAGCCCGGATGCCTTCCGTGCCGCCAAACGTGCCGATGCCAAGGCACTGGCCGGTTTTCGCCGCGAGATGCGCAATGTGGCCAAGACCTTTGGCATCGACCAGCTCCATCAGGATGTGGTGCGCCACTTCGTCTCCCAGGCGCGGGATATTGCCCAGTTCCTACGCAGTGATCTCACCCTCGATAACCTGGCCCTAGCTGCACTATCGGGCGTTGCCGTCCCCGGTGAACCGGCTCAGTTCAGCGCTGCAGAACTTGCCGCCATTGAGGCCAGGCGAGAAGAGAAAGCCGCCCGCCAGCAAGCAACGGCAGGGCAGGAATCGAGAGCGCTCAAGACCGAGTACGAACAGGCCATCTGTTTGGCAGAGAAGGAGTTGGATGCCCCGTTGACAGAGCGGGAGAGGGAGTGGCTGACCCGGTACCTCTACAGCCACAAGCTGATGGCGAAACGGATTAACCGCCATCTGGATGATGTTCGGGCGATCCGCCACACCCAGGCAAAAGCTTAGCGATTAGCCCGAAAAGACCCAAAAACAAAGGACAAAACCACGATGAAACACAAGATCGTTGAAGTCAAAAACATGATCAAGACCGAGCAACTGCTCGACAACTTGCTCAACCGCTCCAGCATAGTGCCGGGTATCGGGCTAATCCACGGCCCCTCCGGCTTTGGCAAGACCACCGCTGTGGAGTGGCTGTTCAACCAGGACGAAGTGAACGGCATCTATGTCCGCTGCTACAAGGCCGACACTGTGACCAGTTTGCTGGAGCAGATCGCCAAAGAGATCGGCATTCCCCAGCGCCACAACCTGCGTGCTCAGGTCGATAGCATCATCGAATCCGTCCGTGCCGAAGAGCTGGCCATCTTCGTGGATGAGGCCGATTACGTGGTCGGCAATGCCCGCATCATGGAGACACTGCGCGATATCTACGACGCCACCGAACAACCCCTGATCCTGGTGGGCATGGAAGAGATTGCCCGCCGTATCAGCCAGCGCAAGCAGCTGTTTAACCGCATCTCTCAGTGGATTGAATTCAAACCCGCCGATCTGGAAGACGTGTCCCTGATAGCCAGCGAAATGCTGGAGGTGGACGTGGAGATCGACGATGCCCTGCTGGATCTCATCCGCAAGCGTTCCAATGGCGTGGTGCGCACCATCGTCTCGGCCCTCGACAAGATCGAGAAAATGGCCATGGCCTCTGATGCCCGGATTATCCGGTTGGAGGATGTGGACGCCAGCGAACTGCTCCATGACGTGCGCCGCAGTCGCTAGCCGTCAGGCTACAGCCAATAAAAACAAAGCACGGGAGGGATTCCAGTGGTTGGAAAAATCAGAAATAGCAATGCAGAAGAAGCATGGCACTGGATGTGTCAGCAGGACTCTTTCGACTTGTTTGAGCTGGTAGAGGGGAGCCAGCTCAAGTTGGGAAATGTCTATCTGATTGTGCGCCGTTGGCTGGCAAGTAGCCATTTGCGCTGCGTGTATCAAAAGCCGTTTGGTCGGCGGATATCGTTTCGCGGGAGCCGCTATCAGGTGATTGACCCATCTAACGTGCCGCAGTTTGGCTCAGGGAATCGCCAGACAAAGCATCGGAAAAAGCGCCGTATTCATCGAAAGACGGTGCAGCAAAAGATGTGGAACACCATGAAGATCAGCCGTTTTTTCACTCTGAGTGACCTCGCGATTACCTCTGGAGTCGATGACAGTGGCGCCAGCACTTACACCACCTTTTTGATTAGGGCTGGATATGTCCGGCTGGTGGACAAGATAGAGCGCTTCAAGGTGAAAGGGGATCAGAACCGCTACCAGTTGATCCGTGATACCGGACGTTTTGCCCCTATGGTGCGAGCAAAACAGGGGGGATGTTGGGATCAGAACGAGCAGCATTTTTATCAGTTTGATGTGAAGGAGGCACCACATGGACACGTGGCTTGAGGTGTTGCAGGCCGAAGTGGCGGCCAGCTCGCTGGCTCAGGTGGCAGAGAAACTGGGGATCTCTCGCACCACCATCAGCCAGGTCTGCAACGAAAAATACCCCGGCGATATGGTAAGGGTACAAACCCTGGTGGAAGGGGCCCTGATGGGCAGCAAGGTGATGTGCCCCATTCTGGGCGAAATACCGGTGCATCAGTGTCTCGCCCATCAGCGGCGTGGTCCTCGTGACGTGGGCAGCAGTCCGATGGATATCAAACTCTGGAAGGCGTGCCGCAGCGGTTGTCCCCATAGCCAACTGGGTGAGGAGCAGCAACTGCGTCGGCCGATGCGCATCTCTGTTGAGCCTCACAACAAAGGCATGGACAGGAGCGCCAGATATGACGCCGAGGCCACTCTTTCGCGGTTACGCAGACAGGCAAAAAGCGATGGAGAGAATGCCAGTTCGTCCCTGCGCATCCTGACCGAGCTGCTGGCGGAGGAGCTCAAGATCATGGGGATCAAGTACAACCGGCTGCTCGACCGGGCCGAGAAGAATAACCAGTAAACCAGCGGGCCCTGTGGGCACAGGGATGGGCATCACAAGGAGAGCGGGATGAACAGAAATCTACAAAAAACTGCCGAGCAGTTGCAGATCTGGCTGACGGCGAACGGGTGCAAGGTGAGCACCAGCCGGGTGTGTCATACCCCCTTGTTAGCGGTGACAGGCCCCCTGCCCGAAGTGATGACCAAACGGGCTGTGTGGGGGCGGGAGTACCTGGGGGGTGTGGTGCGCGATGTGGCCCTAGTGCGTTTTGGTGGCTGCCTGTTGCACTGGCGGCAGTAAGGACAACCACCGGAATAAAACGGGATTAATCAAGGAGAGAGTCATGCAAGAAGCATACACCAGCAGTTCGACCCCGATGCGTCAGAACGCCCAGGGGCACTGGGTACCGGAAAACCTGATTGCCTCGGCTGACAAGCTGCGCGACGAGGTGGTGATGGCCATCATCGCGGCCGCCCGTGAAGAACGCTCCCGCCTGGCGGCGTTCAAGATAAACGCCATGCAGCAGATCGCTGACTTTGTAGATCTCTCGGCCGAGCAGTACGGGGTGGCGTGGGGCGGCACCAAGGGCAACGTGACCCTGCTCAGTTTCGACGGTCGTTACAAGCTGATCCGGGCGGTGGGGGAGCACCGCAAATTTGATGAACGGATCCAGGCAGCCAAAACGCTGATCGACCAGTGCATCGCGCGCTGGAGCGATGGTGCCGACGCCAAGCTGCGGGCACTGGTTGACCATGCGTTTCGGGTCTCCAAGGCGGGTCATATCGACGTAAACCAGGTGCTCTCCCTGCGTCAGCTCAATATCGAGGATGCCGACTGGGAGCAGGCCATGCAGGCGATCGCCGACGCCATTCAGGTGACCGGCACCAGTCAATATCTGCGGCTCTACGAGCGGGACGGCCAGGGCCGTTACGTCCAGATGAGCCTGGATCTGGCCAAGTTGTAAGAGAGGTATGCGCGATGGAAATCAACGTGGAAAAAGCCGAAGAACAACTGTTGCTCTGTGAGCAGATCACCGAAACCGAGGGCACCTGCTACCCCGACGACACCTATGAGGATGGTATCAAAGCCGCCCTGCTCTGGGCATTGGGGCTGGGTCCCGCTCCTCTCAATGAAGAGGAGTATCAGGGCGTGATGCCGCTCAAGTTTGAGCAATGAGGGGGCGAAACAGGGCGGCCTGCCGTCCTGTCTGCTCGGCGTGGTGGCCGGGTACTGATGAGCAGCTAGGGAGAAGCAGATGAAAAGTCGAATGTTAGTGCAGACCAAGAAGTTGTTCGCGCTGGTTGAGCGGGGTAACGCCCATGACTCAGCCAATGCAATGAAGACGATCCATGCATTGATGGCGGCGATGAAGGTTGAGCTGAATGCAGGGGGGAGTGGCCGGGAACAAGCCAAGTTGGGGGCGGTATGAACCACGAAGCCGCCTTCTGGTTGCTGGTCAACGTGATGGCCGCCGTTTATGGGGCCTTCATTGCTGGTCTGTGCACCGGCCTGTTTTTGGCCAACTGAGGAATCCGATATGGAAAACGTGAAAGCGCAGCCCAGGAGTTCACCGCCTCGATAAAGGAGCTCGGCGATGACCAAAACAGAGATGGATATTCGGCTTACCAAGATTTTCAGCGCGGCAGCCATTGCACAGGCAGCCCCTGATAAACGGGTTGTGTGCAAACAGCTCAAGCAATTCGATAGAGAGGCACGGGCTTGTGGCTTTCATGCGCTGGCCCAAGAAGCCTGCCAGATGCGCTGGCAACTGGTGGCCGAGCTGCAACGGGATAGGGCCGTTATGGGGGAGGTCAGTCATGGCCATCTATAGCCCCCTGCTGGCCCCCCATATTCTGGCTCGCCGCCTGCAAAGCGGCCGGGCCTGTATCACCGAACTGGGGCTGGAGCAGCGCTGCCCCCGTTGCGGCGAATTCTGGCCATGGGATACCGAGTTTTTCGGTTTGGCGAGCGATGCCACCCGGCTCTCCAGCTGGTGTCGGGGGTGTCTCAATGAACACTATCAACAGCTGAGAGTGGCCCGCGCTGCACCATGACAGCAAGACAGAACGGGAGGGGATAGGTGATGGACAAGCGCAGCAGATTGATCCGGTTGGTACAGGTGGGGCGCCGTGCGTTGGCACTTGATGACGAGTGTTACCGCGATCTGCTGGCCAGCCACACCGGCAAGCGCAGTGCTGCCCTGTTGAGCGAGGGCGAACTGGAACAGGTGCTGACTGCCTTCAAGGCGGCGGGCTTTACGCCCAAGCCTGCTCGCCATACGGCCAACAAACGGTTAAGTCCAGCGGCCGGTAGCCATCTCAGGGTCAATGAAATTGCCAAGATCAGGGCCATTTGGTGCGAGATGGCCCGCCTTGGTATCGTCAGGGATGGCTCTGAAACCGCCCTGAACCACTGGGTTCAACGGATGACTGCCCGTTTAAACGGTGGGGTAGGGGTTGCCGAGGTGGGATGGTTGGACGCACCTCTGGCCGTTAAAGTGCTGGAGGCGCTGAAAAAGTGGTCGCAGCGTTAATTGTGCGAGTGGTTACTTATTTGAGCGAGGAACTTGCAAAGTGGGTAAAACAACTCTGGGTAATCTCATCCGTTCACATTGGGTGCAGAGATATTCTCGCCAGTAAGGCCATACATGATAGCTAGCGTTTTGCAAGGAAAACGCATCTATGCAGTCTTGCGATAGCGCAGTCTTGACTTGGTATTCTGCAACAAAGTCGGCTTCGATGATTGCCTTGATTTGAGGCTCACTTTCTTCGTCATGTTCACCCTCTGTAACAGGCTGAATCCAGCGAGTGCCCATACGGATAAAGACTCGCAGCAGTTCTTTCCCTTCATCCAGCGTCAATAACTGGCTTTGTTCAACAATATGCATTTGCTGCACCTGCAATAAATCCATATCGCCGAAGTACTTTGGATCAAAATCATCAAAGCAAGCTGCATGTGAGGAATGCAAGTAGACATCGTTGATAACAAGAGCGTCAATGGCCTCTTGCAATACCTTGGTGGCCTTAGCCATAACTAACCTCATGCTGGAAGCTACGTCTGGTCTTGATGACTGCTTGCTGATGTCCGGCGTTTGCCATATCGATAGCAACGATCTGCCATGGATCTTGTGCTTGATACACGACCCCTGCATCTCGTCTCAGTCGTTGCAGAACCAAGGGCATCTCATCAGCAAGTCTCAATAACTTGTCCATTGCTTCAGACTGGATGACATCGTCCGCTTCATACTTGGAAAATGCGACAGGACCACCACCAAACACACGAGCAGCGGTTTCTTGGGTCATCCCCCAGCGTTGCCGTAATGCTCGTACTTCGGCACCAGTGAGAAGTCCTATCACTATTTTTCTAAACGCAAGGGTATCTCGTTTGTTGTGCCGCAAGTCGGCAGCCGTTGCCTGCTCACTACCGCAAGCGTCACACACAGAGTAGTGGCTTGGGCGTGTGGCAGTGTGACCAATGTATTCGACTTCGATCTCTTCGATCTGATGATGCAGATGGCCCGATTCGCAAATCGGGCATACGGTTGCAGCCATCTTGAACCTCCTAGCGTGTAGGCACGTGGGCCGATACCAACAGTAGTATCTTGCCTGTTTTACCTATCGCGAACTTGATGTAGTACTCCACGCGCAAATCCCTGTGCGCGTACTCATTCCACTCATCTCGGCCTAACTGGTATGCGTCACAAGCAGCCCAAGGGCCAGTTGGGCGTTGTACACACCATTGAGAATTGAGGTACCGCCCATGCTGCAGTGTGTCACGCAGCAACTGTTGAATATCAGCCTCGTCAAACGCCAATCCTTGCAAGTCACTCTTGCAATCTCTTGTCCATGGGGTAGTGCTCCCGCTTGACAACACTGCCAGCACATCGACTGGGCTATAAAGGGGTCCTGCTAGACGACGCTCGGCATCAGATGCGCCCTCTGCGGGTAGTTGCCCTGTGTAGGCACTGACATTATTTACCATTATGGTAACTTTTTTCCACTTATTCTTTGATGAAAGGGTGTGCAGCTCACAAAACATACCCGTGCGAGGCTAGATGGCAATAATATCATAATGGCTGGGGGCAGTGGGTTCTCCCCCGGATGTTTGAACTACATCTACCAGCTTTTTGTCTAGTCGCTCCACCGTGCCAGCAAGCGAGCCAGAAAACCAAGCAGGCCAGGATGGTGTTGGCTCGGTTCCAGCTCCGTTGCCATCAGCTTGAGACAGGCAATCAAGAGACCCAACCATAGGAATGCCATTCCCACGAACTCAGACCAATGTAGTCTGCGCGCAACCGCCTGGAAGGCCATAGTACGGAGATCTAAACCGGTTGTGAGCTGTGGGATTTCTTGGATCTTGCTGATAATCCATGCAGGTAGTAGCCAGGGCGAGAGCGTGAACATATTGTTAAAATTCACCCAATTTGTTGAGGCCAGCATTGAGTACCTTTTCCAGGTATTCACTGCTCATTCCTGCAATCTTTTGCTTCCGTCTGATGCTCGCTTTGCGT